>USFL01000064.1 GCA_900553905.1 uncultured Eubacteriales bacterium
ATATGATATCCCGGCGCCCCTGCCCTTCCCCGGCAACCTGCGCGCGCTGGACGGCACGGTCAGGCGCCATGAATACCTGCCCGTCTATACCGATCTGGACATGAACCAGCACGTGAACAACACCCGCTATGTGGACTGGTTCATGAACCAGTTCCCCGTGGAGAAGCACCGTCGGCAGATGCTGGGCGACCTGCTGGTGCATTACAACGCCGAGGTTGTCCCGGAGGAAACGCTTATCATGGAGGTTTGCGAGGCGGAGAATGCAAGCGCGCTGCGCGGCCTCAACGGGGACACCGTGTGCTTTGCCGTGGAGGGCGCCTGGCGGGACCGTCCCTGACCTGCCTATTGCGAAGCGGGACAAACCGTCGTATAATGATGCCATCACCAGGCGCGGAAAGGAGATGCGCGCATGAAACAATCCCACCGCCCGACGGCGGAAGCCTTCGAGCGCCTTTGCGCGCCC
Organism: uncultured Eubacteriales bacterium; assembly: GCA_900553905.1. Lineage (GTDB taxonomy): Bacteria > Bacillota > Clostridia > Christensenellales > Aristaeellaceae > Limiplasma > Limiplasma pullistercoris. The sequence continues at coordinate 464 of USFL01000064.1, forward strand.
TATTCCGGCATGGTGTACCGGCACTGCCTGCATATGCTGGGCAACCCGCATGAGGCCGAGGACGCGGCGCAGGAGAGCATGCTGCGCGCGTTCCGCGCCTTTGACGGTTTCCGGGGCGATGCGGTGGCGTCGTGGCTGTTTCGCATCGCGCACAACACCTGCCTGGATATCCTCAAGAGCGCGCGCGTCCGCCGTGAAAGCCTGACCCTGGACGACCCGGAGCGCGCCGATCCCGCCGACCCGTCGCCCACGCCCGACGAGGCGTACCTTCATGACGCGGACGTCGGGCGGATGCGCAGCGCCGTGGCTTCCTTGCCCAGGGAGCAGCAGCTGCTCATCGGCCTGTTCTACGGGCAGCAGATGGGCTATGCCGAAATCGCGCGGGCCACGGGCCTTCGGGAGGGCACGGTCAAAAGCCGGCTGAGCCGCGCCAGGGCGGCGCTTGAGAAAAAGCTGGCAGCGCCCGAATAAAACAGGGAACCTTTTCACATCACGCTCGTTACTTCCCAATGAAAGGAGGCATGCGCATGCGCCGGGACACGGAATATGGCAGCGCCCTGGAGCAGGCGCTTTGCGGCCTGTATCAAGCGGAGGAGCCGCCTGTCGGGTTTGAAGCCGGCTGGCGCGCCGCCGTCAGACGGGAGGAGAGCAGGATGAAACTTGCGGAAAGAAGCACGGGACGGCCCCTTTGGCGGGCCATTGTGCCGGCGTGCGCGGCGCTGGTGCTGGTGGTAGGCAGCCTGTGGGCGGGCACGCTGGATCTGGGGGGCGGCGTCTCCTCGGAAAAGAGCGCGGCAACGGGTGTGGAATACGCCGACAGCGCCTCCACCACCTCGTACAGCGCGCCAAACGCCATGATGGCGCGGACCGCCGATACCGTGACCTACGACCTGTACGCGACCGGGGAGAGCAGCGCGTCCACCGGCGGAACGGGAGCCGCGGATGCCGGAACGACGGCGGCCGCCGGTCAGAAGCTGGTGCGCACCGTCAGCCTGACGCTTCGCACGACGGCTTTTGACAACGATCTGGAAAGCGTTCAGGCCCTGCTGGAGGGCCTGGGCGGCTATGTGGAAAATCTCTACCAATATGGCGATGTGGAGAGCGGCGATACGCGCACCGCGAGCCTGAGCGTGCGCGTGCCGTCGGAAAGCCTGGATGCGTTCCTTGCCGGCATGGAGGGCGTGGGCCGCGTGGTTGACCGCTCCGAAAGCGTTACGGATATGACCGTGCAGTACACGGACAACCAGACGCGCCTGGATACCCTCTATGCCAAGATGGAGCGCCTGAATCAGCTGATGGCGCAGGCGCAGGAGGTTTCGGACCTCATTGAGCTGGAGACCGCCATCGCCGATACGCAGTACGAGATCGAGCGCTATGAAACCTCGCAGCGCGACATCGACCGCCGCGTGGACATGAGCGCCGTAAACTTGACCCTGCTGGAGGAAAGCCCGGCCCAGAGCGCCACGGCGGAGGATATCGGCCTGGGCGAACGCCTCGGCGCCGCGCTGAACGCCTCGCTGAAATGGCTGGGCGGCTTCCTGCGCAACATGCTGGTGTTTATCACGATGATTCTGCCGGTGGCCGTGCCCGTGGCCGCGGTCGTGGCGGTAACATGGTGGATTGTACGCCGCCGGCGCTCGCGTTCCCCAAAGGATGATACCAAGGAGGAATGACCCATGAAACGGCTGTCTATCCTGCTGGTTGCAATGCTGCTGATCGCGTCCGCCGCGCAGGCGGAAGCGCTTGAGCCCGCCGCCACGCCTGTGGCGGAGCTCACGGAGGCGCTGGAAACCACCATCCGCGCTACGGGCACGGAGAGCGTGTCGTTGCCGGCGGATATTGTGGTGCTCACGCTGTGCGTGCAGGGTTCCGGCGACAACGTGACCGCCGCGCAGGACAGGGCGGAGCAGGTGATGCAGAACCTCCGCGCCGCGCTTGCGCAGATGGGCATCTCCGAGCATGACGCGCAGACCGCCTACTATGGCGTGGAGACGGTCTACAACTACCAGTATTCCAAGCTGGGGGAAAAGGAAACGGCCTCCGGCTACACCGTGTCCATCGATCTGTCGGTCAGGCTGGACGACCCGGCGCGCGTGGGCGAGGTGATCGACGCGGCCATCCGCACCGGCGCGCAGAACAGCTACGGGCTGGCCTATGAGAGCTCGGAGACCAAAAGCGCCTACTTCGAGGCGCTGGACGCCGCCACCGCCGACGCCATGGCGCAGGCAAAGGTGCTGGCGGAGGCATCCGGCCTCCAGCTGGACCGGCTGGTGAGCGTGACCGAGGTGCAAAGCGACGAATCGACCGTCATGGCCACGAGCGTCAGCGCCGAAACGCCCGTGCACCCGCACCTGTCCGTCACCGCGACGGTGGAGGTCTGCTACACGGCAAGCCATCCCTGATGATGCAAAACCCGCGCCCGGCGGCAGATAGCCGCCGGGCGCTTTCTGGTGGTCAAACGGAGGCGCGTGTGGTATACTAGGCGGGAAAGCAGGAAAGGCGGTGACGGCATGCGCTTTACCAAGATGGAGGGCGCCGGAAACGACTATCTCTATATCAATGGCTTCGAGGAACAGGTGGATGACCCGGCGGCCTTGAGCGTCCGGATGAGCCGGCAGCACTTCGGCTGCGGGTCGGATGGGCTGATTCTGATTCTGCCCAGCGAGATTGCGGATTTTCGCATGCGCATGTTCAATAGCGACGGCAGCGAAAGCGGCATGTGCGGAAACGGCATCCGCTGCGTGGCCAAATACTGCCACGACCGGGGCCTGACGGACAAAACCGAGTTCACCGTGGAGTCCGGCGGGGAGATCAAGCTGCTCCGCCTGACGCTGGCGCCTGACGGGAGCACCCGGAGCGTGCGCGTGGACATGGGCGCGCCCCAGCTGGACGGCGCGAAGATTCCCTCCGCCGCCGTGGGCTGCCCGGTGATCGGCCATCCGGTGAAGGCAGGGGAACGCACCTATGCCTTCACGCTGGTCAACATGGGCAACCCCCACGCCGTGTGCTTTGTGGAGGACCCGGATACCGCTCCGGTCACCACGGAGGGGCCGGTGGTGGAGCATCACGCGGATTTCCCGGAGCGCATCAACGTGGAATTTGTGAAGGTGGAGAACCGCGGACATCTGCGCATGCGCGTATGGGAGCGCGGCACGGGCGAGACGCTGGCCTGCGGCACAGGCGCATGCGCGGCGGCGGTAGCGGCCTGCCTGAACGGACTGTGCGGCCGCAGCGTGGCGGTGACGCTGCCCGGCGGCACGCTCCAGATCGAGTGGAGCGAGGACGACGGGCACGTGTATCTGACCGGCCCCGCCACCTTCGTGTATGACGGCGTGTGGCTTCAAAAGTAAGAGAGGATGGAGAAAAGCATGCTCAAGGTCAATCCCAACTATGAAAAGCTGCCCGGCAGCTACCTGTTTGCCGAGATCGCGCGCCGCGTGAAGGAATACACGCAGGCCAACCCCGGCGCCGATGTGATCCGGCTGGGCATCGGCGATGTGACGCGCCCCCTGGCTCCCGCGGTGGTGGAGGCGTTTGAAAAGGCGGCGCGGGAGATGGGATGCGCCGAGACCTTCCATGGCTATGGCCCGGATTATGGCTATGATTTTCTGGTCAATGCCATCATTGAAAACGACTACCGCGCGCTGGGCGTGGAGGTGGCCTTTGACGAGGTGTTTGTCTCCGACGGGGCCAAGTGCGACGTGAGCAACGTCCAGGAGCTTTTCAGCGACGACGCGGTGATCGCGGTGACGGACCCCGTCTACCCCGTGTATGTGGATTCCAACGCCATGGCGGGACGCGCCGGGACCTACGTGGGCGATCGCTGGGACCGGCTGGTCTACCTTCCCTGCAACGCGGAAAACGGCTTCGTGCCGCCCCTCCCCGACCGCCCCGTGGACGTGATCTACCTGTGCTACCCCAATAACCCCACCGGCACGACGCTTACCCGCGAACAGCTCAAGGTCTTTGTGGACTACGCCAGAGAAAACGGCTGCATCATCGTCTACGACGCGGCGTACAAGGCCTTCGTCACCACCGACGCCCCGCGCAGCATCTATGAGATCGAGGGCGCCAAGGACGTGGCCATCGAGTGCTGCAGCTATTCCAAGACCGCCGGGTTCACCGGCACGCGCTGCGGCTGGATGGTCATTCCCCACGGCGTGCATGGCCTGGGGGCCAGCGGCCAGCCCGTGGAGCTCAACCAGATGTGGAAGCGCCGCATGGGCAGCAAGTTCAACGGCGTGAGCTACCCCGTGCAGCGCGCCGCCGCCGCGGTCTACACCCCGGACGGCATGAGCCAGTGCATGGAAACCATCCGCTACTACCTGCGCAATGCCGCCATCATCCGCGAGGGACTGATCCGCGCGGGCTATGAGGTCTACGGCGGCGTGGACGCGCCCTATGTGTGGATGCGCACGCCTGCGGGCATGGACAGCTGGACCTTCTTTGACCGGCTGCTGCACGGGGCCAACGTGGTCGGCACGCCGGGCGCGGGCTTCGGTCCCTGCGGCGAGGGCTATTTCCGCCTGACGGCATTCAATACCCTGGAAAAGACGCAGGAGGCGCTGGCGCGCATTCAGCGGGGATTTTAACAGGACGCGGGCGCGGCCGGACGGGTCGCGCCCGTTTTCGCGGGGCGCTGCCCCGACGCAGAGGAGGATGAAATGAACGGGCTTTGGCTGATGGTCCCCTTCCTGGCGGTGCGGTTCCTGCTGCCGTTTGCGCTTGGCCGGGAGGCGCTGCGGCGCGCCGCGCGCTTTGCGCCCATGCGGGGCGGCGAGAAGATTGCCTATGCGGTGTATCAGGCCGCGACGCTGGCGATTTTCGCCTGCCTGGGGCTTCTGACGGTGCGGTGGGACGGCGCGTGGATCTCTTTTGCGGGGGCTTTGTGCTATGCCGCGGGACTTGGCCTGTGCGCCGCCGCCGTGGCCGCCTTCTGTGCCCCCGACGGCAGGGGACTGAACATCAACGGCGTGTACCGCCTCTCCCGCCATCCCATGTATGTGGGGTATTTCGTGTGCTTTGTGGGCATGGCGCTGCTGGCGCGGTCGGCCGTGCTGCTGGGCGTGGTGCTGATCTTCCAGGTCGCCGCCCACTGGATGGTGCTCGCGGAGGAACGCTGGTGTCTGGAGACGTTTGGGGATGACTACGCGCGCTATATGCGCGGCGTCCGTCGGTATCTGTAAAGGCCCTGCGGCATTTGCGCAGAAGAAGGAGGCAAGGGGAATGGCCTGTTTTTCCTATCACGGAAAATCCATATTCTATGAGGAATGCGGCCAGGGGACGCCGCTGGTTTTTCTGCATGGCAACACGGCTTCCTCAAAGCTGTTTTTGCCCATTCTTGCGCTCTACAGCGGGCGATATCGGTGTATCTGTCCGGATTTTCTGGGCAATGGGCGGTCCGACAGGGTGGAGGCGTTTCCCACGGACCTGTGGCAGGACGAAGGCCGGCAGGCCATCGCGCTTATCCGGCATCTCAACTGCGGCAAAGCCTGTCTGATGGGGACCAGCGGCGGCGCGTGGGCGGCCCTGAACGCGGCGCTGGAATGTCCGGAGCTGATATGCGCCGTGGTTGCGGACAGCTTTGACGGGCGCACGCTGCACGACGGCTTTGCGGAGGAACTGGCGGCGGAGCGGGAAACCGCCAAAGCGGACGCGCAGGCGAGGGGTTTTTACGAATGGTGTCAGGGCGAGGACTGGGAGAAGGTCGTCGCGCTCGATACCGAGGCGATGACCCGATGCGCGCGGGAGAGGCGGCCGCTCTTTCGCAGGCCGCTGGAGGAGATACAGGTGCCTGTTTTGCTGATGGGAAGCACGGAGGACCGCATGTGCCGGAAAAATCTCGAGGAGGAGTACCGGGCGATGGCCGCCCGGATGCCCGGCGCGTCTGTCCATATGATGAGGCGGGGCGGGCATCCGGCCCTCCTCACCAACGCGGCGGAGGCGGCGGAAGCGGCGCTTGCATTTCTGGACGCCTGCCGGCAGGCTGAAGACGAGAAAAGGGACGGTTGACCGCTTGCCCGCTTCTTTTGAACCCCATTCCCTTTGATTTGAAAAGGTCGGATTTCAGACAAAAACCCTTCCGTGGCTGCCGATACCACGGAAGGGTCTTTGCTTGTATGTTGGGGAATTACGGCTCGATCAGGCGGCTGAGATCAGTCGTCCGTCGCGGCGTGGGTGCCGGCAAGACGGCCAAACACGCAGAAGTCCACGATCGCGTTGCCGCCCAGACGGTTGCCGCCATGGATGCCGCCCACGATTTCGCCGGCGCAGTAGAGGCCCTCGATGATGGAGCCGTCAGCGCGCAGGGCGTGGGTTTCGGTGTCGATGCGCACGCCGCCCATGGTGTGGTGCACGGCGGGCTTGCGCTGATAAGCCACATAATACGGGCCTTCAATGGTTTCGGCCCAGCTCGTGCGGCCGAACTCGTCCACGTCGCCAGCCTTGGTGTGGGCGTTGAACGCCTCAACCGTCTCGGCCAGCGTATCGGCAGGCACGCCCATCTGCTCGGCCAGACCCTCCAGAGAGGTGTCGATCATGTAGCCGTAGAGGTTGTTGTCCAGATAGTATTGCAGAGTCTGCTTGCCCAGGCTGTACACCTCGTTGGGGTCCTCGCAGCTGAAGATGTAGTACACCAGACCGTCGGGCTGGGCGATCATGGCCTTGGCCATCTCGTCGCGGCGGCCGTCCTCACGCACGAAGCGCTCGCCGTTTTTGTTGATGAAGCAGTTCGCGGAGGTGATGTCGAAGGTGGCGCCGGTCTGCGGATTGCAGAAGGGCAGCAGCTGAATCTGGTCCATATCCACCAGCTCCGCGCCCACAGCCTCGGCCATGAAGATGCCGTCGCCGGTGACGCCGGGCATGTTGGAGGTGGTCAGCGAGGGTCCGAGGTCGGGCCACTTTTCGCCTTCGCAGTACTTCTGGCGCAGCTCCACGTTGCCCGCGAAGCCGCCGGTCGCCAGGATGACGCCCTTGTTGGCCATGAGGGTCACGGCGTTGCCGTCCCGGCCGACGGCGTTCACGCCGACCACCTTGTCGCCGTCGGTAATGAGGCTCTTACCGGTGGTATCCATGATGATCTGCACGTTGTCACGGCCGTCGAGGGTATTGGTGAAAGCCTTGATATAGCCCGTGCCGTTGGGGGTGGTGGCTCCGTGAGTGCGCGGGTAGAGCGAGCCGCCGCCCAAAGTCACGAAGTCATTGAACTCCATGCCCATGCTCTCCAGCCACTCCAGCGCGGGATAGGCGCCGGCGGTGAGGACCTTGACCAGATCCAGATCGGCGATCTTGTCGCCGCCGTTCCAGGTCTGCAGGGCAAACCAGTTGGCGCTGTCAAAGAGGGTCT
>USFL01000065.1 GCA_900553905.1 uncultured Eubacteriales bacterium
CCGTGCGGCTGCCGGCCTCACCCACGCGCGACGCATGGCTGAGCCGGCATCACCAGCCCGTAACCGCCGCCACCCTGACCGCGGAGGACCTGCTGCGCCGCCCCGACATCGCCCTTTCTTCGCTCAAGGAGCTGTGCCCGGAGCTGACCGGCTTCCCCGCCGATGTGGAAACGCAGGCGGAGCTGAACGTGAAATACGAGGGCTACCTCAAAAAGCAGCAGGCCCAGGTTGCGCGCGCGCGCGCCATGGAGGACTGGCGCATCCCGGAGGATACCGACTACGACCGGATCGACAGCCTGCGCATCGAGGCGCGCCAGAAGCTGAAAGCCAAAAAGCCCCTGAGCCTGAGCCAGGCCGGGCGCATTCCGGGCGTGAACCCCGCTGACGTGGCCGTGCTGATGGTATGGCTCAAGCGGCGGCGGGACGCCGTCGAAGCCAACGACACAAGAGAGAGGGAACAGCCATGAAAAAGCATTCCTCCATGGCGCTGGTCGTGTTCGCGGTGTGCATGGTCAGCTATTCCGGCCCCATGGTCAAGGGCGCGCTGAACGAAGGCGCCTCGCCCATTTCGGTGGCGCTTTTGCGCATGCTGGCGGCGGCGCTGCTGATGCTGCCCTATGAAGCGCGCCAGTGCGTCCGGCGGCACATCCCCATGAAACTCACGCCCGCCCAGTGGGGCCTGACGGCTCTGGCCGCCGCCTTTCTGGCCGCGCACTACATCACCTGGATCACCTCGCTGACCGGCACGAGCACCTTTGCCTCGGTGGCGCTGGTGTGCACGCAGCCGCTGTTTGTGGCGTTTTTCAGCTATGTGCTCTTTCACGAGCGCACGCCCCGGCGCGCGCTGCCCGGCGCGCTGCTGGCGCTTGTGGGCGCTGTGACGATCGCCCTCTCCGGCCTGGCGGGGCAGGGGGCGCAGGCCGCGGGAAGCGACGCGCTGCGCAGCAACCTCCTGGCCCTGGCGGGAGCCGTGCTCATGGCCGCGCACTGGCTGGCCGGACGCCAGATTCGCCAGACGCTGGCCGCGGAGGTCTATACCCCCGTCCTCTACCTGATCACGGCGGCGCTGCTGGCCCTGTGTCTGCCCCTGTCCGGCGGCTTCCGCATGCCGCTTTCGGCCTTGCCCTACATGGCGGGGCTGGTCATCGGCAGCACGCTGCTGGGGCATGCGGTGTTTGCATACGCCTTATCCGGCGTGTCCGCAAACGTCATCAGCTTTGCGCTCCTGGGCGAGCCCGTGGGCGCCATGATTTTCAGCATGATCTTCTTCGGCGAGGTACCCACCTGGCCGGTGGCTTTGGGCGGCCTGCTCACGCTGGTGGGGCTGGCGCTCTACCTGGCCTTCGCGGGCGGGGAAAAGCAGCCCGCCTAGCGCCAGAGGCACGTTTCCAGATCCACCGTGCCATCCTCCCGGAAAGCCACGCCCTCCATCTCCAGAAGCATGCGGTGGGTTTCCCGGCCGCTGGGCGAAAACGCCGCGCTCAAGCCGCCCTGCCGGTTGACCACGCGGTGGCAGGGCACGTCCGACGGCGCCGCGCCCAGGGCATACCCCACGGCGCGCGCCGCATGCGGGCGGCCGATCATGCGGGCGATCTGGCCATAGGTGGCCACATGCCCGCGCGGAATCCGCCTCACGGCGGCATACACCTCTTCAAACATTCCCATCTACGCGCCCCCTTTGCGCCATCTTTCCTGGGATGATACCACAAAAGGCCGCGCGCGAAAACCTGTTTTTCAGAAGGGACCGGCGATACAAGTATGCAGGAACGCGCAACGCTCATGACGGAGGGGTCCGTCTGGCGGCACATCGTGGGGTTTGCCCTGCCCGTGTTCTGGGGGAACCTCTTCCAGCAGCTCTACAATGTGGTGGACTCCCTGGTGGTGGGCAACTTCCTGGGCAGCGACGCGCTGGCCGCGGTGGGCTCGTCCAGCCATCTGATCTTTCTGATGGTGGGGCTGTTCAGCGGCATCTTCACGGGAGCCAGCGTGGTCATCTCGCGCTACTACGGCGCGCGGGACGATGCGAACGTGCGGTTGGCGGTGCATACCACCGTGGCCTTCGGCCTGGCGGCGGGCGTGGTGATCACCATCGCGGGCGTGCTGCTCACGCCCCATCTGCTGATCTGGATGGGCACGCCCGAAAGCGTGCTGCCCAACTCCATCCTGTATTTCCGCATCTATTTCGGCGGCGTTATCTTCGTCATCCTCTACAACACGGCGGCGGGGATCTTCCAGGCCGTGGGCGACAGCCGGCATCCCCTGTACTACCTGATCGTTTCCTCGGTGGTCAACGTGGTGCTGGACCTGCTCTTCGTCGCTGGATTCGGCATGGGGGTAGACGGCGCGGCCCTGGCCACGGTCATCTCCCAGGCCGTGAGCGCGGTGCTGGGCTTCTGGCGGCTATGCCGCACCACCGGCACCTACCGCGTCTGGCTTGGCAAGGTGCGCTTTCACGGCCGGACGCTTCGCCAGCTGCTCACGCTGGGCATCCCCTCCGGGCTGCAAAATTCCATCATCGCCATCGCAAACGTGGTCGTCCAGTCCTCTATCAACCTCTACGGCGCCATGGCCATGGCCGGCTGTGGCTCCTATTCCAAAATCGAGGGCTTCGGCTTTCTCCCCATCAACAGCTTCGCCCTGGCGCTGGCCACCTTCATCGGCCAGAATCTGGGCGCCAAACAATATGACCGCGCCCGGCGCGGCGCGCGCTTTGGCATCCTGTGCTGCCTGCTCATGGCCGAGGTGGTGGGCGTGGGCATCAACCTGCTCGCGCCGTGGCTGATTTCGCTCTTCAACAGCGACCCGCAGGTCATCGCCTTCGGCACCCTGCAGGCGCGCACGGTCACGCTGTTCTATTTCCTGCTCGCCTTTTCCCATTCGGTGGCCGGCGTCATGCGCGGCGCGGGGCGCGCCATCGTGCCCATGCTGGTGATGCTGGTGTGCTGGTGCGTCATCCGCGTCAGCTACATCATGCTGGTGGCGCGCGCTTCGGGCGACATCCAGATGGTGTTCTGGGCCTACCCCCTCACCTGGGCGCTCAGCTCCGTGGCCTTCCTCATCTACTTCGTGCGCGACGACTGGCCGCACTACCTGGAACGCAAGGAGAGCGCAGCCTGACGCGCCCCTCCCTTCTCTTGACTTGTCCCGCCGCTTGAGCTACAATAGCCTCGGCTGTGCGGCGTGTGGCGGTTTGTCGTTGTATATTGCCATCATTTCTTTTCGCCGGATGTCCGCGCGGCGCTGCGTCCCCCCGGAGGGACCCTCCCATCCGCTCTAGAAAGGAAGGAACGCCATGTTTGGACACCGCCCCGAAGGCCGCCGCGTGCGAGACGTGGACCCCATCGTGCAGATGACCCCGTACCTGATGCCCATGCGCTGCGACGCGCAGGTTTTTTTGGACTACGATGTGGAATATGAGCCGCTGATGCGCTACATCGCCAAAAAAAGCCGCGAAGGCGTCAAAATCACTTTCATGGAAATCCTCATCGCCAGCTTTGTGCGCGGCGTGTCACAGGTGCCGGAAGTAAACCGCTTCATCATGAACAAGCAGTTCTACAACCGCAAGGAGCTCACCGCCAGCTTTACGCTGCTGATGGACACCGACGACGGCAGCATCGAGGAAAACACCGTCAAGGTCTTTTTCGACCCCACCGACACCATCTATGACGTCAGCGCGCGCGTCAAGGACATGGTCCAAAAGAACCGCAAGGTGGAAACCTCCGGCTTTGCGGTGAAGCTGGCCTCCGCCGTGCTGAAAATCCCGCTGCTGCCCAACCTTGTGGTGGGCCTGGTGCGGCTTTTGGACCGCTACGGCCTGTTGCCCAAGGCGTTTTTGGACGGGCTGCCCTTCCACACCAGCATGTTCATCACCAACAACGCCTCCATCGGCCTGATGCGCGTGTATCACCACATCTACAACTTCGGCGATACCAGCATGTTCATCTCCATGGGCACGCCCCAGCGCGGCTATACGGTGGATGCGGGCGGCAATGTGGTGCGCAAGTGCACGCTGCCCATCGGCGTGACCGTGGACGAGCGCGTATGCGGCGGCGCGGTATATGCCAAGCTGTTCGCCGTGATGAAAAACTGCCTGCGCCATCCCGAGCAGCTGGAAACCCCGCCCGAAAAGGTGTTTTACAACAAGGGCTGCGAGTTTCACGTGCCCAAGCCCGAGGGCGTCGACTCCAGCGCCGGCTCCGTCACGGCCTGACAAGGTTCCTGCGGCCTTCCCGCCAAAAAAGCGCGAAGGCCGTTTTTTGCGTTTCTCTCCGCCTTGACACGCCCCCTGAAAACGTCTATAATGATGTAGTCGGCTAGATAGGCTTGTCGCGCTTTGCGAGAGCCTTGCTGTTTTGCGAAATATACTCCCGGCTCCGGCTTTCCCCACGCCGCGCGCGGACCTGTGTCCCCTTGTGCGGCGGGTTGGTTTTGAAACGCTCCGGCGTTTTGTAAGGGTATATGAACTTGGTCTGTGTGCCGTCCCGCGCGTCTGCGCCGGGATGAAACCGGGGCATGCGCCTCGACGTCCGTTTTCTTCCCCGCCCGGCATTGGCGCGGGCGGAGGGCGGGCATGGCCAAACAAGCGAATCAACATAGCCGCACGAGCTTTGCTCGACGGCTTTTTTTGCTTGAAGCAAAAGCCGTTCTCCGGACAAACAAGCAGCTGGAAAGCAATACCAACGGAAGGGAGTGTACGCCATGGACTGGTTCGTAACGATCATCGTAGCGGTTGCGACGGCGGCGCTGGGCGCGGCGGGCGGGTATCTGTACCGCAAGCAGGCCGGCGAGAAAAAGATCGGCCGCACCGAGGAATACGCAAGAAACCTGCTGGAAGACGCGCAGCGCAAGGCCGACGAAAAGAAAAAAGAAACCATTTTGGAGGCCAAGGAAGAGGTCCTGCGCCTGAAAACTGAGCTGGACCGCGAATGCCGCGAACGCCGCGCCGAAGTGCAGCGCAGCGAGCGCCGCATCCTGCAGCGCGAGGAATCGCTGGACAAAAAGCAGGACGCCCTGGAAAGCCGCGAGGAGGCGCTGGGCAAGCGGCAAAACGAGCTGCAGAAGATGCAGGAGGACATTGAAAACGACAAGCAGCGGCAAGTGGCCGAAATGGAGCGCATCGCCGGCATGACGCAGGACGAGGCCTGCCAGATGCTGGTCAGCCGCATCCAGAAGGACGCCTACCACGACGCTGCCGCCATGGTGCGCGAGATCGAGACGCGCGCCCGTGAGGAGGGCGAGAAAAAGGCCCGCAACATCATCGCCCTGGCCATTCAGAAGTGCGCCGCCGACCATGTGGCGGAGAGCACCGTCAGCGTCATCAACCTGCCCAACGACGACATGAAGGGCCGCATCATCGGCCGCGAGGGCCGCAACATCCGCGCCCTGGAGACCGCCACCGGCGTGGACCTGATTATTGACGACACGCCCGAAGCGGTGATCGTCAGCGCCTTTGACCCCGTGCGGCGCGAGATCGCGCGCATCGCGGTGGAGCGGCTCATCATGGACGGCCGCATCCATCCCGCCCGCATCGAGGAAATGGTGGAAAAGGCCCGCAAGGAAGTGGACCAGCAGATCCGCGAGGCCGGCGAACAGGCCGTCTTTGAGACGCATCAGCACGGCATCCATCACGAGCTGGTCAAGATCCTGGGCCGCCTGCGCTACCGCACCAGCTACGGCCAGAACGTGCTCAAGCACTCCATCGAGGTCAGCCACCTGGCCGGCATGATGGCCGCCGAGCTGGGCGCGGACGTGGCGCTGGCCAAGCGCGCGGGCCTTCTGCACGACATCGGCAAGGGCGTCGATCACGAGGCCGAGGGCACGCACGTGACGCTGGGCGCGGAGCTTGCGCGCAAGTACCGTGAGAGCCCCGACGTGATTCACGCCATTCTGGCCCATCACAACGATGTGGAGCCCCAGACCGTCGAGGCCGTGCTCGTGCAGGCCGCCGACGCCATCTCCGCCGCCCGTCCCGGCGCGCGCCGCGAGAGCCTGGAGAACTACATCAAGCGTCTGGAGAAGCTGGAGGAGATCGCCAACTCCTTCCCCGGCGTGGACAAGTGCTTCGCCATCCAGTCCGGCCGCGAGGTGCGCATCATGGTCAAGCCCGAGGACATCACCGACGACGGCACCAAGGTGCTGGCCAAGGAAGTGGCCAAGCGCATCGAAAAGGAGCTGGAGTACCCCGGCCAGATTCGCGTGAACGTCATCCGCGAGACCCGCAGCACCGAATACGCCAAATAAAGGAGATTTCTTTGGCCCGGCGGCAGTCCGCCGGGCCTTTTGCGCGCCCGCGCTTGCCATTCCGCAGAAGTATGATATACTGTATTCACCGGTCGCATCCGTCGTTTGAAAAACAGATCTCTTCCTCTGCAAAGAAAGGAGCTCGTATCATGATCCTGGATCAATGGGAAAACGCTCTGCGCTACCTGGGCATCAGCCCGGAGCTGGATCTCGCGCTGCGCTTTCTGTCCGGGCTGAACCCCGGTCAGCTTGCCGTAAACACCAGGGTGGAGCTTCAGGGCTCCGATGTGTTCTATACCGTGAGCGAACCCTTGCTGTCCGCGCGCGCCATGACCTTTGAATTTCACAGGCGCTATACCGATATCCACGTGCCTGTAACCGGCACGGAGCGCATCGCGCTGTGTCCCGCCTCCGCGCGTCCCGCCGATACGCCCTTTGACGACGAGAAGGATATCGGCTTCTTCTCCGGGCATGCCGTCAACACGGTCAAGGTGCCTGTCGGGTGGTTCTGCGTATGCTTTCCGGAGGACGCGCACGTGCCCTGCCTCAGCGGCCCGGAGGAACACGCCATCGTCAAGCTGGTGCTCAAGGTCCGGGCGTCATGAACCCGGCATCACATAGGAGGTACGTATGAAGATCGCCGTTTTGATTCCCTGCTACAACGAATCCAAGACCATCGCCAAGGTGGTATCCGACTATCGCGCGGCCCTGCCGGAGGCGGATATCTACGTCTACGACAACAACTCCTCCGACCACACGGACGAGATCGCCCGTCAGGCCGGGGCCATCGTACGCTACGAGTACCGCCAGGGCAAGGGCAACGTCATCCGCACGATGTTCCGCGAAATCGAGGCCGACTGCTACCTGATGATCGACGGGGATGACACCTATCCCGCCGAAAACGCAAGGGAAATGGTGGACCTGGTGCTCAACAGGAAGGTGGACATGGTCGTGGGCGATCGCCTGAGCGCCACCTACTACACCGAAAACAAGCGCCCCTTTCACAACCTGGGCAACCGCCTGGTCAAGCGCCTGGTCAACACCATCTTCCATGGCGACGTGCGCGACATCATGACCGGATACCGCGCCTTCAGCTATCAGTTTGTCAAGTCTTTCCCGGTACTGTCGCAGGGGTTTGAAATCGAAACGGAAATGACCATTCACGCGCTGGACAAGAATTTGAGTCTCAAAAGCATCCCCGTGGAATACCGCGACCGTCCGCAGGACAGCGTAAGCAAGCTCAACACCTATTCCGACGGCCTGCGCGTGCTGCGCACCATCGCCCGGCTGTACAAGGAATACCGGCCCCTTTCCTTCTTCGGGCTGTTCACCGCGCTCTTTGGCGCGGCGGGGCTGGTCATGTTCATCCCCGTGCTGGCGGAATACTTCCGCACGGGGCTGGTACCCCGCTTCCCCACGCTGATCGTCAGCGGGGTGATGATGACGTTCGCCCTGCTTTTGCTGGTGTGCGGCTTCATTCTGGACACCGTGGCCAAAAAGCACCGTCAGCTGTTTGAAATCAACCTCAACCTCCTAAGACTCACCCACGACAAGGAGACGC
>USFL01000066.1 GCA_900553905.1 uncultured Eubacteriales bacterium
CTTTTTCAGACGGGAGTGCGGTGCTCTCGCCTTGCATGTTTTCCCAACATCAGGTAGTATAGAGACAGCCTGACGAGGGAGGGCTGTGTAATGAAGCGCTTTTTGGAAAAATGGACGCTATGGCTGCCGCCGTTGCTGGCGACGCTGTTTTTTGTGACACTGAGCCGCGTCACATATTTTCGCTATGAAAACTCGGATGATTTTCTCATCGCCAGAACTTTTTTGGGCTTTGAAGGGATGCGGCCGGTTCCACCCCATCTGTATTTGCATCCTGCGCTGGTGTGGGTACTGAATGCGCTTTCGGCCGCCGCGCCCGGCGTGGCCTGGTTTTCGGTGGCTCAGCTGGGGATGCTGTGGATATCGGCGGCGGTACTGTGTCTCTGCCTGCTTCGCTGTGGACGGGCTGCGCGTCTGCATTCGGTGGTTTGCAGTTTGGCGGCGCTGCTCTTTTTGGGCGTATTTGCATCCTTTCTATGTACGCGCCTGACGTATACCACCACGGCGGCTTTGGTTGCGGCAGCGGCGTCCGCCCTGCTGGTGTGCGCCGGTGTCACCCGTAGGCGGGTAGCCCCGTGTGTGTTGCTGTCCGCCGCGCTGTTGATGCTGAGCGGCATGCTTCGGGACAGCTCCCTGCCCGCATCCCTATGCTTCTGGCTGGTGTCGCTGGCGTTTTTGTGTGGGCGCCTGGCTGGCGGCGAAGCGCACGAGCGCCGGGCTCTGCTGCGGGCGTTGGTGCCGGCGATCGTGGTGGGCGCAGTGCTGACCGGGGTGCGGCTATGGGAAAAGCGGGAATATGCGGCGTTTTTCGACTTTCATGACGCGCGCACCGAACTGATGGACTATCATCCCCAAGCACTGGACAGCGTGTCGCAGGAAACGCTGGATGCGCTGGGGTGGGACGCATCCGAGGTGGAGCTGGTGCGCCAATGGTATTTCATGGATGAAAACATCACCGCCGATGCGCTCCGTCTGATTCAAAACGGCAGCGCGCAGGCGTCGCTGACGGAACGGCTTCAAAACGTTCCCCGCACACTTCGTAACTTCTTTGAGGAAAACCCCGCCTATCTGTTTTCCGTGCTGCTGGTGGTGGTGCTGACCGTGCTTGCCTGCCTCGTACCCCATGGAAGTGCGGGGCTGACGCGTTTGACCGCACTGGCGGCCCTGGGCCTGTTTGCGACCATGCTGGTCTATCTGGCCTGGCAGGGACGGTTCCTGGCACGTGCGGTGGATTGCGCGCTGCTGCCGGCGGCGGCCGTGACGGCCTGTCTGGCGATGGCCGGATGGCCGGCGGCGTCCCGGCGCCGCGTCCGAGCCGCGGCGTTTTGCCTGTGCGCGCTGCTGCTGCTTCCTGCGGGAATGCAGCTCAAACAGACGTTGTATACGCTCACCCGGCGGCCGGATATCGTGTCGCCCACGCGGGAAGCGGATCTGGAGACCTACGCGCTGGAGAACCCGGACCGCCTCATCGTGCGCACGCCGGACCTGCTGCGCGACACGCGCCTGTTTCCCGACGTTTCCGCGGGCGTTCCGGACAATACCATGATCTGGGGCGATTGGCTGTGCCGCACGCCCGGCTGGAACGCGCAGCTCGTGCGCTTCGGCTTTGATCCGGAGAGCTTCACCGCCACGGACTTTCTCAGCGAAGCTATTCTCTTTGTGACGGCGGACGACGAGCCGCCCCGGGCGCTCATGGACTATATCAGCCATGGCGCGGGGCGGCCCGTGACCGCACAGTTGGTGGCAACGCGCGGCGATCTTCGGTTCTTCGCCTTTCGTTAGGGCTCAAAGGCGTACAGCGTGGCGCCGAGGGTTTCAAGCAGCGCGGCGGGGTCCTGCGCGCCGTTCAGCTCGCTTTTGTCGAGCGTGAGCCAGATGCGGCCATCTTCGTCCACGCCATACTGCCAGGCCTGCGTCAGGCCGTAGGTGGGCTGTTTTTCCCAGTGCACATCGCCCGATATGAGGGCCGTGCCGCCGGAAACAGGATACGTATCCGTGCTTTTGTAAATCTCACAGCCCTGCAGCCAGCTGCTCTGCACCAGCTCAAAGCCCGTCTCCCACAGCGGATAGGCGTCATAGGCCATGGGGCTGCCGGCTTCAAGCAGCTCCTGCGCGCCGGCATAGACCAGCGCGTTGCTTTCGTTGTAGCGCTTGTCGCCCACCGTCAGCACGCAGCGCAGCGTCAGCTCCTGCGCGCTGTCCGCGGCCACGCGCCCCATCTCCCGCAGCACGCCGTTGATCTCCAGCAGATAGGCCTGGTCAAAGACGGTCAGCCGCGGACGGAAGTAGATCTCGCCGGCGAGTTCCGCTACGTCAAAGCCTTCCAGCGTCATTTTTCCACCGATCTGAAAATCCTCGTTTTCCGGGGACAGACCGCCCTCGTCATAGGCGTATTGGTTTGCGAACAGCGCGTCATAGCTGAGCAGGTCGTAGACGGGCTCGCTTTCGGCCGCGGCCGTCAGCTCTTCGGGCGCAACGTCGCCCGACGCCGCGCGCAGCCTTTCCACGTAGGCAAGGAAGGGGTCGTCGTTCACCCCGGCCAGCTCCAGCGCATACGCGCCCAGCTGCCAGGAATACAGGTTGGTTTCTCCCGGAGCAATGCTGCCGTCGTTGCTCCAGATGAAGTAGGGGGTCAGGTGTCCTGCGTCGCCCGTGGCGGATATGCCGATTTCCTCATATACGTCCGATCCCAGCGGCGGGATGTGGTCGCTGAAGAACACCACCACCGTCGGTTCGTCCAGGGAGCTGAGCTGGTTGATGAACGCTTCCAGCGCCGCGTCGCTCTGCCTGAGCAGCCAGCAGTAGTTGGTCAGGATGGCGGCGGCGCGGTCGCTCACCTGGTTGGAAAAGGGCGTCTGCGCGCCATAGGTGACGCGGAAGTCGTCATAGTCGTAGCCGCCGTGGTTCTGCATGGTCAGGCAGAAGATGAAGTCGCGTCCCTCCGTCTCCGAAAGCTGGTGCAAAACGGCACGGTAGTGCTCCTCGTCGCTGACGAACATGCCTTTCTTTTCAAATGGCGTCACGGTGGTATCCAGCGTGAAAAAGCTGTCGAAGCCCAGCATGCGCAGGTTGGTATAGCGGTTGTAATATACGCCGTTGTACCAGTGAATGGCCGTGGCCTCATACCCGCGGTCCCTGAGGACGGAAGCCAGGCTGCTCACCGGCGGCAGCCCCATCGAATAGGGGTTGACGACATACTGGCTGCGCAGCCCCGTGAGCACCTCAAACTCCGTTTCGCTGGTGCCGCCGCCCAACTTGGGCACATACAGCCGGCCCCGCCGGCAGCTTTCAATCAGCTGGTTATAAAAGGGCGTCAGCTCACTGTTCAGGTCCAGATACTGGCGCAGCCACGCCTCGTCGGCAAAGCTCTCGCTGAGCACCACGATGATGTTGGGCGGGTCGTCCGCGGCGGCCTGCGGCGTTTCCTCCGCTAGGGCGCGGTAGGCGTCGCGCACGGATGGCTCGTCGTAGTCCACGCGCATCAGCGACCGGCGGTGGTTTTCCATGGCGATGGCGGTAAACAGCGCGCCGTCGGTGCGGGCCTGGTCCACCATGTCGTAGCGCTCCCGGCCGTTCGCCAGGGCGAAGGTGGAAAGGGGCGGAAGAACCGCGATCAGAACCGCGCCCAGCAGAGGCACAAGCGCGCCGCAGCGCGAGCGGCCGCGCATGCCTATGCCCGCCGCGGCGAAGAGCGCCGCAAAAACGGCCGCCACGATGATGATTTCCACATAGTCAATGTCCAGCGACAGCCCGGCGGCTGCTTGCCGCGCGTCGGACAGCTGGGTCACGTCGGAAAAGAGAAGGGGCTCCATACGGTAGAAGATTTTATAGCGGTTGACGATGCCCAGCAGAGCGCACAACAGGCCCAGCGCAAGCAGGCCGCACAGCCGCGCGCGCCGGGAGGGGATCAGGCACATAAGCAGGCAGGGGGCTGCATAGAGCGCATAGTTCATGCCGAACAGAAGCGGCTGGGAGACGGCCCATGCGGGCACGCTGCCCACGCTTCCGCGGGAGAAACCCTCCAGCAGCCATAAAAGGCACAGGGGGGAAACCCATGCCATCAGCCAGTCGGCAAGGCGGTAGCCTCGCGGCAAAAGACGCCGCAAACCATTCATGTGCGCACCCTCCTTCCTCTTCTGGCCTCCAGAGCATATTGTGTTATTTTAGCATATATCGCTCCGGCCGGGCAAGTGCCGGCAGGGCGGAAGAATGCACATCCAGTTTTTGATTGCCAATGCCATTTTCTTGTGGTATACTGCAATCACGAATCAAGCCGTTCATACGTGTTCCATCCGGGGAAGGGGCCGCCGCAGTCCGTTGCGCGCGGCGGCGCGGCATGAAACGGAGCAAAGGGGAAAGCATCATGGAAAAGCTGATAAAACGAGCCCTTGACATCGCGCATCTCTTCGACGTTCCCCGCGGGGAAATGACCTGCGAGCCCTACGGCACGGGAAATATCAACGATACATTCTGCCTGACGGTGCGCCCGTGGACGGGAGCGGCGCGGCGTTATATCCTGCAAAGGGTCAACCGTTACGTGTTTCCCGATCCCCAATCCATGATGGGCAACATTCAGCGCGTGACCCACTACCTGCGCGGCGTGATTGCCCGCGAGGGGGGCGATCCCGCGCGCGAAACGCTCACGCTGGTGCGCGCCATGGACGGACGTCCCTGGATTACAGATGCTTCCGGCGATCTGTGGCGGGTGTATCTGTTCATCGAGGGAACGGTCTCCACCGACCGGCCGGAAACCCCGGAGAGGTTTGCGGCGGCGGGCGAGGCGTTTGGACGTTTTCAGCGCCAGCTGGGCGGCTTCGACGCATCCACGCTCTATCCCACGCTGCCCAATTTCCACAACACGCCGGCGCGCCTGCAACAATTGACCAACGCTATCGGAGCCGACGCGGCGGGCAGGAGAGCCGAGGTGGGAGCGGAGATCGGATTTTGCATGGCGCGAGCCGCGCAGACGGACGCGCTGCTGCGTGAGCTGGAGGCGGGATGCGTGCCGCTGCGCGTGACGCACAACGACACCAAGATGGACAACGTCCTGCTGGATGAAAAGACGGGGCGCGGCGTGTGCGTGATCGACCTGGACACGGTGATGCCGGGGCTTAGCGCATGGGACTTTGGCGACGCGGTGCGCACCGGCGCAAACACCGCCGCCGAGGACGAATGCGACCTGAGCCGGGTGGAATTTTCGCTGCCGATGTTCAAGGCCTATGTGGGCGGCTATCTGCGCGGCCTGGGCGGGGAATTGACCCGGCGCGAGCTGGACCTGCTGCCTTTGGGCGCGAAGCTGATGACGCTGGAATGCGGCATGCGCTTTTTGGCCGATCACCTCAGCGGGGACCGCTATTTCCACATCCGGCGCGAGGGCCACAACCTGGACCGCGCCCGCACGCAGTTTCGGCTGGTGGAATGCATGGAGAAAAACTGGGACGCCATGGTGGAAATCATCAAAGACGCCTGATGCGAATGACAAAAGCCAGGGCGCGCGGCAGCGGACGAAACGCCGCGCGCCCTGGCTTTTTTTGCATCTTTAATCAGGTGTGAAACTTCTTGCGGATCTCCAGCCAAAGCGGCTTGCGAAACAGCAGAAAGCTTAGCAGCAGCAACCCTACGCTTACCCCGCCCACCACGATCATCGGCCAGTCCAGGCGCTTGAGGCCCGCCAGGGCCAGAAGCGTTCCCACCAGCCCGATCAGAATCAGCTCAAACAGGGGCAGGAAATCGCGCTTGCGTTTGTGGAAAAACAGCAGGAAGTACCCGCCTGTCACGATCAGCTCGCCAAAGAACACAATTGGCACCACAAAGCCGCTCCACCCGCCGCCCAGCACGCTGTCCAGCAGCAGCAGGTACAGGCATACCGCCAGCGCCGTATCGCACAGCTTTTTGATGGGCGTCGCCTCCACCTGTGGCTGGTAGATGAAGGCCACCCAGAAGGTCATCAGCCCGCCGATGACGATCAGGCTCCATGCCTGGCCGCCCGTCAGCAGGTTTATGATCAGGCACAGGTAACCGGCCAGCACAAACGCGCTGCGCCACAGTGCGTGCCGGTTGCGCCGCCAGAAGGACTGCGGCGTATTGGGGGGATAGGTTGCATGCACGCGCATGAGCGGGGGTTCGCGGGTCATGAGGTGCCCTCCATATACGGCTCAAGGCCGCTTTCCACAAAGTGCCGGTACAGCGAGTCCTCAAAGAGCGTCAGCGGGGTGTTCTTGGTCACGGTGAGCACCGCGCGGTCCTGAAAGCTGCACAGCGAGCAGCAGGCGCGGTTGCGGATGGGCGCGCCCAGCACGAAGTCAAACTTGTCGATGTGCGCGGCCATATCCTGCGGCACGGTGATCGGGCCCAGGTTGGAAAACGTGGTGGTGAACACCGCATCGCTCAAAGCCCCATAGATCAGGTAGGCGATGGGCCGCTTGATGATCAGCGGCACGAAGCGGAGCCAGCGCACCAGCCGGCGCGACAGCTCCAGCGTCTCATCCAGCGATTCCCTGGCCGAACCCGCCTTCACCTGCGCGTCAATGAGCGGGAGGATGCCGTCCAGCGCAGCGATTTCCGCGGGCGGCAGGCTCACGGCGCAGTACAGCGAAAAATTGCGCAGCGTCCGGCTGGGATAGAAGCGCCGCATGTTGACCGGCAGCTGAATCTGAATTCTGCGCCTTCCGGCGCGGCGGGGACAGGCGTCGCGGCAGGCCAGCATCAGGTAGCCCAGCATCAGCGTGGTCACGGTTACGCCTTTTTCATGCGCCCGGTCGAGCAGCGCGCGGGTTGAAAAGTTGAAATGCAGCACGCGGTTGGGCTGTTCGTAGGCGGGCATGCCGCGCATCTGCAACGCGGGCTTGCCCGCGAAGCCGTGCGCGCCCCGCGTCCGGCCGCCCAGCACAAAGTCGTCCCGCCACTCGGCGGGGTCGGGCGGCTGGTCCAGTCGCAGCGTTTCCGGCCCGTCGGATACCGTCTCTCCCAGCAGGCGCAGATAGGTCTTGACCAGCGTGCGCAAAAACACGCTCCCGCCCGTGCCGTCCGTCAGGATGTGAAAAAACTCGACGCTCACACGGTTTTGCCAATATACCACCCGCAGCGTGGGGGAGGATACCTGCCCCAGCTTCATCACGGCGCAGGGCAGCTTGTTTTCCTGCCGCACGGCGAAGCGGCGCATGGCGCTGTCGATGTAGTGCCAGAAAAAACCGCATTTGACGGTGGTGGCGAAGTAGGGAAAACGGCAGATGGTATAGGTGAGCGCCATCTGCATGATGGCCGGCTCCACCGGCTTTTTCAGGTAGCACGACAGGCGAAAGACCATCATCCGCTTCAGCCCCATGCTCATGGGATAGATCTTGGCCGCATGGTCCAGCGGATACCAGTCGGTACGCTCCGAAAGATAGAAGCTGCCCAGCCGGCCGGGAGCCAGCCGGCCGAGCGCCGTTTCCAGAGGAAGGCCGCGCTGCACAAGCAGCACGAGCGCTTCCAGATGGTCCCGGAGCATCATGCCGGCATGGCGGCGGCTGATGCCGCCCAGACGCGCCCGCACATCCGTCAGCCATTCCCTAACGCGGGGCTGCTGGGCCGGGGTGAAGCGCTGCTGTATCTGCTTTTCCAAATCTTTCGGCATCTTCAAGGCATCCGCCTCCTTCCCGTGCGCGACCGTGTCCGGCGGCGTTTTTCGGTCAGCTCCGGCGGTCGGAACGCCGTCTCCGCGGCGCGCCGGTTTCGGCATTCCCCTCGCGGCGCGGAGGCGCGGCGGGCGGACGGGCCTCCGCGCTGGGCTGCTGC
>USFL01000067.1 GCA_900553905.1 uncultured Eubacteriales bacterium
CGCCTCATCGAGGACGGCGGCCACGGCCATACCGCCAGCGTCTACCTCAACCCCAACACCCAGCGCGAAAAGCTCATGCGCTTCGCCGAGAAGATGGAAACCTGCCGCATCGTGGTCAACACCCCCTCCTCCCAGGGCGGCATCGGCGATCTGTACAATTTCAAGCTGGCCCCCTCCCTCACGCTGGGCTGCGGCTCCTGGGGCGGCAACTCCGTCAGCGAGAACGTTGGCGTGAAGCACCTGCTCAACATCAAGACCGTCGCCGAGAGGAGAGAGAACATGCTGTGGTTCCGCGCGCCTGAAAAGGTGTACATCAAGAAGGGCTGCCTGCCCGTGGCCCTGCGCGAGCTGAAAGAGGTGCTGGGCAAGAAGAAGGTCTTTATCGTCACCGACAGCTTCCTCTATCATAACGGCTACACCAAGGCCGTGACCGACCGCTTGGACGAGATGGGCATCACCCACACCACCTTCTTTGACGTGGCGCCCGACCCCAGCCTGGCCTCCGCCAAGGAGGGCGCGGCCGCCATGACCGCCTTCCAGCCCGACTGCATCATCGCCATCGGCGGCGGCAGCGCCATGGACGCGGCCAAGATCATGTGGGTGCTCTACGAGCATCCGGACGTGGACTTCCTCGATATGGCCATGCGCTTCTGCGATATCCGCAAGCGCATCTACACCTTCCCCCGCATGGGCGAAAAGGCGTACTTCATCGCCATTCCCACCACCGCCGGCACCGGCAGCGAGGTCACGCCCTTCGCGGTTATCACCGATCAGGACACCGGCGTCAAGTACCCGCTGGCCGACTATGAGCTCATGCCCAAGATGGCCATCGTGGACGCGGACATGATGATGAACGCGCCCAGGGGGCTGACCAGCGCCAGCGGCATCGACGCCGTGACGCACGACCTGGAGGCCATCGCCAGCATGATGGCCACCGACTACACCGGCGGCCTGGCCATCCAGAGCCTGAAGATGATCTTCGAGTACCTGCCCCGCGCCTACACGGACGGCCCCAACGACGCCGAGGCCCGCGAGAAGATGGCCAACGCCGCCACCATGGCCGGCATGGCGTTCGCCAACGCCTTCCTGGGCGTGTGCCACTCCATGGCGCACAAGCTGGGCGCGTTCCACCATCTGCCCCACGGCGTGGCCAACGCCCTCATGATCGACGAGGTGCTGCGCTTCAACGCCGCCGAGGTGCCCGCCAAGATGGGCACCTTCCCGCAGTACGACCATCCGCACACGCTGGCGCGCTACGCGATGGTCGCCGACGCCCTGGGCCTTGGCGGCAAGGACGACGGCGAGAAGCTGGAAAACCTCATCCGCGCCGTTGACGAGCTGAAGGAAAAGATCGGCATCAAGCCCACCATCCGCGACTACGGCATTGATGAAAACGACTTCCTGAACCGTTTGGATGAAATGGTGGAGCAGGCGTTCGACGACCAGTGCACCGGCGCCAACCCGCGCTACCCGCTGATGAAGGAAATCAAGCAGATGTACCTGAGCGCCTATTACGGCGCCGGGGCCGACAAGTAAGGAGGGCGGCTATCATGAAACTGGACAAGGTGATTGCGGTCCGCACCAACAAGACCGTTTACCGCGACGGCCATCTGGCCATCAAGGTATTTGACAGCGACTACAGCAAGGCCGACGTCCTCAACGAGGCGCTCAACCAGGCCCGCGTGGAGGAAACCGCCCTCAACATCCCCCGCCTGCACGAGGTGTGCACGGTGGGGGGCAAGTGGGCCATCGTCAGCGATTTCATCCCCGGCAAAACCCTCGCCCGGCTCATGGAGGAAAACCCCGACCGGCGTGACGAATATATGGATCTGTTCGTGGATCTGCAGCTGAAAATGCACGCGCAGACCTGCCCGCTGCTGGGCAAGCTCAAGGACAAGATGAACCGCAAGATCGACGAAACCGGTCTGGACGCCACCACCCGCTACGAGCTGCACGCGCGATTGCAGGGCATGCCCAACCACAAGAAGCTCTGCCACGGCGACTTTGATCCCAAGAACATCATCCTGCGCGACGACGGCGAGGCCTTCATCCTGGACTGGTCCCACGCCACGCAGGGCAACGCCAGCGCCGACGCGGCCCGCACCTACCTGCTGTTCTGGCTGGCGGGCGACATCGACGGGGCGGAGAGCTACCTCGACCTGTTCTGCAAAAAGAGCGACACCGCCAAGCAGTACGTGCAGAAGTGGATTCCCATCGTGGCCGCCAGCCAGAGCGTGAAGGGCCGCGCGGAGGAGCGCGAGTTCCTGTTGCACTGGGTCAACGTGGTGGACTACGAATAAGCGTTTCGCGCCCCGGCCGCGGGGCGTAAGGATACGGCGATCAAAACCCAGCAAAGGAGCAAACCTGTTATGAAGATCACCATCTGTATCGGTTCCAGCTGTCACCTCAAGGGTTCGCGCCAGATTGTGGAGGAATTGCAGCGCCTGGTGGCGGAAAACGGCCTCAAGGACAAAATCGAGTTGGCGGGCAAGTTCTGCATGGGCAACTGCCAGAACGGCGTGTGCGTCACCGTGGACGACGAGCCCTTCTCCCTGAGGCCCGAGGACACCAAATCCTTCTTTGAAAACGATGTGCTCCCCCGGCTCAAGTAATTTCATCCTCTCACACCTGCGGGGCTGACGCGCTTTTTCACGCCAGCCCCATTGGCCTGTTCTTACACCTTTGCATTGGAGGAAGCTGCCCATGCTCGAAGTGCTCAACCTCAACGAGAACAACTGCGCGGACTGCTACAAGTGCATCCGCACCTGCTCGGTCAAGGCCATCACCTATGCCAACAACACCGCCGAGATCGTGCACGACGAGTGCATCCTGTGCGGCAACTGCTTCGTCGCCTGTCCGCAGAAGGCCAAGCAGGTCCGTTGCGACGTGCCCCGCGTCAAGGAGGCCATCGCGGCGGGCAAGCATGTGGTGTGCAGCCTGGCCCCGTCTTTCATCGCGGATTTCCGTATCCGTTCCCTCGATGTGATGGCCGACGCCCTCAAGCGTCTGGGCTTTGCCGAGGTGCAGGAAACCGCCGTGGGCGCGCAGATGGTCAGCGACGAATACGCGCGCATCATGCGCGAGGGCAAGCAGCGCGTGCTCATCTCCAGCTGCTGCCCCTCCATCAACATGCTCATCCAGAAGTACTACCCCACGATGCTTCCTCATCTGGCCAAGGTGCTCACCCCCATGCAGGCGCACTGCAAGGCCATCAAGGAGCAAAATCCGGAGGCTTTCACCGTGTTCATCGGCCCCTGCATCGCCAAGAAGGCCGAGGCCGACGACAGCCCCTACACCGACGTCGCCCTCACCTATGACGAGCTGCGCGACTGGCTGGCCGCCGAGCACATCGAGCTGCCCGTCGACCACGTCGCCCCCACCGACGGCAAGCGCGCGCGCCTCTACCCCGCCACCGGCGGCGTGCTCAAGGCCACCGATCGCGTGGAAGGCTACCGCCGCATCGCCATCGACGGCGTGGACAACTGCCGCGCCGTGTTTGACGAATTGGAAAACAGCCAGTTCGGCAACGTGTTCATCGAAATGAGCGCCTGCGAGGGCAGCTGCGTCAACGGTCCCTGCATCCGCGAGCATGCCGAGCGCCGCCTCAAGGGCGCGCTGCGCGTGGACAACTTCGCCGGCGAGCAGCGCTTTGACGATCCCGCGCCGGCGGACATCAGCCACAGCTATGCGTTCCTGGGTGGCAAGAAGGTCAAGTTCGGCTCCGAGGCCATCAGCGACATGCTCTACAAGATGGGCAAGACCAGCCCCGAAAAGGAGCTCAACTGCGGCAGCTGCGGCTACCCCACCTGCCGCGACAAGGCCATCGCCATTCTGGAGGGCAAGGCCAAGATCGAGATGTGCCTGCCCTTCCTCAAGGAGAAGGCCGAGAGCTTCTCCGACAGCATCATCAACAACACCCCCAACGCCATCATCGTCATGGACGAGGACCTGGTGGTGCAGCAGATCAACCGCGCGGCCCTGCGCATGTTCAAGCTCAAGGACGCCAGCGACATCCTGCATGAGCATGTCGTGCGCATCCTCAATCCCGGCGATTACCAGAACATCATCACCTCGGCCCTGCATACCACCACACGCATGCACTACCTGGCCGACTACCAGCTTTACGTGGACGAAACCATCCTCTACGACCGGCAGTACCACATCGTGATCTCCCTCATGCGCGACGTGACCGAGCAGGAAACCCTGCGCGGCCAGGACGCGGAGCTGCGCAAGCAGACGGTGGAGATCACCGACAAGGTGATCGAAAAGCAGATGCGCGTGGTGCAGGAGATCGCTTCGCTCCTGGGCGAGACCACCGCGGAAACCAAGATTGCCCTCACCAAGCTAAAGGATGCGATGGCCCATGAATGACCTGTGGATTGAAACCGGCTCCATCAGCATGAACAAGCACGGCGAAACCCTCTGCGGCGACAAGGTGGAGCTGGCCGGCGGCGGGGACGAGGATTTGACGCTGGTGCTGGCCGACGGCCTGGGCAGCGGGGTGAAGGCCAACATCCTCTCCACCCTCACCAGCAAGATTCTCTGCACCATGATCTCCGGCGGCATCCCGCTGGAGGAGTGCGTCTCCACCATCGCAAGCACGCTGCCGGTGTGCAGCGTGCGCAAGGTGGCCTATTCGACCTTCACCATCATCCGCATTCTGGACAACAAAACCGCGCACATCATCCAGTTTGACAACCCCGCCACCATCGTGCTGCGCAAGGGCGAGCTCTTCGACTATCCCAGGGTCACGCGCGTGATTTCCGGCAAGACCATCTGGGAGAGCACCTTCCCCATCGAGCTGGACGACGTATTCATCGCCATGAGCGACGGCGCGGAATACGCGGGCGTGGGCGATCTGATGAACTTCGGCTGGACGCGCGATTCCATCGCCGACTACGCCATGGCCAACTACCTGCCAGAAAACAGCGCCAAGTTCACCGCCGGGCTGATTATCGACGAGTGCGACCGCCTCTACGGCGGCTCGCCGGGCGATGATACCACCGTGGCGGTGGTGCGCGTACGCAGCCGGCATCCGGTCAACCTCGTGGTCGGCCCGCCCGAGCACAAGGAGGACGACGTGCGCATGATGAACCTCTTCTTCGGCAAGGAAGGCACCAAGATCGTCTGCGGCGGCACCACCAGCAACGTCGTCTCCCGCTACCTGGGCCAGCCCATCATCGCCTCGCTGGACTATCACGACCCCGACGTGCCGCCCATCAGCCGCATCAAGGGCGTCGATCTGACCACCGAGGGCGTGATTACCCTCTCCAAGGTGCTCACCTACGCCGAGGACTTTCTGGATCAGGCGAAGCTGGCCTCCGTCTGGGCCACCCAGAAGGACGGCGCGAGCCTGATCGCCCGCGAGCTGTTTGAAAACGCGACCGACGTCAATTTCTTCGTGGGCCGCGCCATCAACCCCGCGCACCAGAACCCCAACCTGCCCATCACCTTCGGCATCAAGCAGCAGCTGATTACCAGCCTGGCCGACTGCCTCAGGAAAATGGGCAAACACGTTCGCCTTTCCTACTTTTAGAATCGGATGGAGGAATCATCGTCTATGCTGCTGTTTGACACCTACGTTCAAAAGCTCAAGTACAAGGTGCTCAAGGAGGTCGCGCGCCACGACTACGCCGGGACGCTCCAGGACTGCTATCTGGACATCCCCAAGGTGATCTCCCCCGGCCCCAAGAGCACCATGCGCTGCTGCATCTACAAGGAGCGCGCCATCGTGGCCGAGCGCGTGAAGATCGCCATGGGTGGGGACAAGAAAAACCCCAACGTGATCGAGGTCATCGGCATCGCCTGCGACGAGTGCCCCGTCAGCGGCTACCGCGTGGGGCCCGACTGCCGCGGCTGCATCGCCCACCGCTGCTCCAGCGCCTGCCCGCGCGGCGCGATCTCCTTTGACGACAACCACCACGCGCACATCGACCCCGACAAGTGCGTCAACTGCGGCAAGTGCGCCTCCGTCTGCCCCTACAGCGCCATCCAGAACCATGTGCGCCCCTGCGAGCGCGCCTGCAAGGTCAAGGCCATCCAGCAGGGCGAAAACCATGTGGCGCATATCGACGACAGCAAGTGCATCGCCTGCGGCGCGTGCGTCTACCAGTGCCCCTTCGGCGCCATCCAGGACAAGAGCTTTCTGCTGGACGCCATCCACATCATCCGCGACAGCGAAAACAACCAGAAATACAAGGTCTACGCCGTCGTCGCCCCCTCCATCTCCAGCCAGTTCGTGTATGCCAGGCTGGGGCAGGTAATCATGGGCCTCAAGCAGCTGGGATTCTTCAGCGTCGTGGAGGCGGCGCTGGGCGCGGACATGGTCTCCTACCGCGAGGCCAGGGAGCTGGCCGAGAAGGGCTTCCTCACCTCCAGCTGCTGCCCCGCCTTCGTCAGCTACATTGAAAAGAGCTTCCCCACGCTCAGGCCCTTCGTCAGCCACAACCTCTCCCCCATGGCCGAGGTGGCGCGCTTCATCAAGGGCACCGACCCGGACGCCAAGATCATCTTCATCGGTCCCTGCACGGCCAAGAAGCAGGAGTTCCAGCGCGAGGAGGTCCGCCCGTGGATCGACTGCGTGCTCACCTTCGAGGAATTGCAGGCCTGGTTTGACAGCCGCGATCTCGACCTGCCCTCCCTTTCGGAGGATGTGCTGGACAACGCCAGCTACTTCGGCCGCATCTTCGCGCGCAGCGGCGGCTTGACCGACGCGGTGGCCCAGGCCCTCAAGGAGCAGCAGAGCGACTTCATCGTCAACCCCATCCCCTGCGACGGCATCGAGGCCTGCCGCGTGGCGCTGCTCAAGAAGCAGAAGAACCTTCTCAAGGAGAACTTCATCGAGGGCATGGCCTGCGTGGGCGGCTGCATCGGCGGCGCGGGGTGCCTCACCCACGGCCCCAAGGACAAGGGCGAGGTGGACAAGTACGGCCACGAGGCCTACGAAAAGACCATCACCGCCGCGCTGGCCCAGTGCGCCTACGATACGGAGAAATAAGCCCGGCGGGCGGAGCGTTTGCGCGCCCGGGTGCGGGACGTTTCCGACATGCTGAAAAATCCGCGCTTTCCCTTCTGGATGGGAAAGCGCGGATTCTTTATCCGCTTCGATTTTGGGAGCGGTTTATTCCGTTTCCTCCGGCGCGGGCCATGTGACGGTGACCGTCTGCGCCGCCTCGTCCACCTGCGCGGCGATGCCGGTGAGGCTTTCGATGGTGGAGGCGGGCAGGTAGATCATATCGCCCACGCCGCGGATGTCGCGCACAGGCACGATCTGCGGCTCGTTGTTCCTGTACACCTCAAGCGAGACGGGCGCGCCCGACTGGTCGTGGGTAAAGGCGATGCGGAAGATATCGTCGTTCACGGCAAAGGCGTACTCGTCCGCCTCCACCGACTGGGAGCTGATCACGTTGACCTGCGCCGCGTGGAGAATCTCAATCAGCGGCAGGTAGACCTCCTCGCCCATCCGGTAGGGAAGAAGTGGCGCCTCCGTCTCGTCCTCCGCTGCGATGGTCAGCGCCTCCTGCGAGCCGTCCAGGCGGATGCCATAGCCCTCCATGGCCTCAAAGGCGGGGGCGGGCGTGGCGCTGGGCGTCGCGGTCACGGTCGGCGTGGCGGTGGTCGCGGTCGGGGTCGCAGTCGGCGT
>USFL01000068.1 GCA_900553905.1 uncultured Eubacteriales bacterium
ATGCGGCAAAAAATTCACTATTATCGTAAATATTTCTCATTGATAATTACCTCCACAACTTCCGATTTGTCGCTCACAAGCAAAAGCACTATACCACATCTTTACGAATTTTTCTATGGCCATCCGCAACGACGACGGCGCGGTGGTAACACTTACCTTCCCCCTGCCTGCCGCGCAGGAAGAACGCAAGGATAAATCCTGACGCTCAATGCGTTCCATCCAGAGCGCGCCTATCCGGGCTTCGTTTCTACGCCATCCCGATTTGACAGTTGTTCTTTCATTATAAAAACAGAAATGATGCTTTATAAAGTTGTCCATGCAAAACCGGTGTGATACAATGCATCCAAGATGACAGCCGTGCCGGGGAAACTCGCAGCGCACGTTTGGGAAGCGAGGAGGAAACGCATGGAACTGACCCAATTGCGCTATTTTTTGCAGGTGTACCGTCTCAAGAACATCTGCAGCGCCTCCGCCCGTCTCAATGTGACGCAGCAGGCGGTTTCCAAGCAGATCCGCAAGCTGGAGGACGAGCTGGGCGTCGCGCTGTTTGTAAGGAATCCGCGCGGTGTGGAGGCCACGGCCTACGCGGATATGCTGGCCAAAAAGGTGCAGGGGTTTCTGCCGGAGCTGGACGCGCTCGTCAGCGATATCCAGAAGCGAGACCGGGAGATATCGGGCGTCGTGCGCCTGGGCGTGCAGTGCTGGCAGATGAGCGTGGCGCACGGCCTGAAATACGATGTGCTCAAAGCTTTTGAACAGGGCTATCCACGCGTGCGCCTGATCTGGGAAAACAGCATCCCCGGAAGGTGCCTGAGCGGCCTGCGGGAAGGCGCGCTTGATCTGGCGGTGATGGGCGTGCGGGAAAACTCGGAGGATCTCGACCTCACGCCCCTGCGCCGGACCGGATGGTATATGCTCATGGCCAAAAGCCATCCCCTGGCCACTCGGAAGGTGCTGTATATGAATGACCTTGCCGGCCAACGCATCATCCTCTCCGGAAATGAAGCAAAGGTGCGCCGCAAGATCAACAGCCTGCTGGGAGAGCTGGAAAAGCCGGAATTTATCGGCGTGGAGGATTTTATCTTCGACCTGATCGGACAGCAGATCGAAGGCAACGGCGCCATGATGCTCACCACGGAGATCACGCAGGAGATGTTCAACCCCGCGCGTTTTGTCATGGTTCCCCTCACCGGCAGCCTGTGGCGGACGGAACTGTACCTGGCAAGGCTGAAAGACATGGTGCCTTCCCCCGCCGCGCAGGCGCTGTATCAATTTCTGCTTGAAAAATGGTCCGATTCATCACAACCGTCAGTTGTGGATAGGGACGAATAATCGGCGTTTTACAGGCTGTCCTCCCAAATGATAAAATGTTAACAAGACGGGCATTCACACGCCCGGTCAAGGAAAGGGAGGACACACATGAAAAAGGTTATCAGTATGCTGGTGGCTTTGTCCATGCTGCTGTGCATGAGCGCGGCAGCCACGGCCGAAGCGGCTTACACGCCGGGCACCTACACGGCGACCGCCGCAGGCTTCGGCGGCGACGTGACGGTGACCGTCACCGTGGATGAAAGCGCCATCACCGACGTGAAGGTTGAGGGCGAAGATGAGACGCCGGCCATCGGCGGCGTCGCGGTCGCCAATATGCCGGCGGCCATTCTTGCGGCCGGCGGCTCCGACGTGGACGCCACCACCGGCGCCACCGTGACCGGCACGGCCATTCTGACCGCACTGGACGCCGCGCTTGCGCAGGCCTCCGGAACCGATCTGGCTGCAAAGATGGCGCCGGGCACCTATACGGCCCAGGCCTACGGCTTCCAGCAGATTTCCCCGATCACCGTAACGGTAACCGTCGATGAGACGAGCATCCAGGACATCGAATTTGACGGCAACCTGGACTCCGTCGCCATGATTCGTGCGGTCAACACCTACCTGCTGCCGCGCATTGTGGAAAACCAGTCCGTCGGCGTAGACGCGATCACCGGCGCGACGGCCACCAGCAACGCTGTGCTGACCGCCGCGCGGGACTGCCTTGAGCAGGCGCTCGTAGCCGGAGGTTCCAGCGCCGCGGCCATCACTTCGTTCCTGACGCCCGAACCCAAGGTGGAAGCGCAGGAAACCATCGATGTGGACGTGCTGGTGGTCGGCATGGGCGCGGCGGGCATTTCCGCGGCGACGGCCGCAGCCGAAGCCCAGCAGGCAGCGGGCGTTCCGGTCAGCGTGCTGGCCATTGAAAAGTCCGGCCGCTACGGCGGAACCGGCGCTTTCACAGGCGAACCGATGTCCGTCAACCCGCCCAGGTATCAGTTGCAGTATAACAACGGCGAGGACTACATGGACTACGACGAGCTGCTCGCGGCCTGGACCGAATATGTCGAAGGCGACGCGAAGATGGAGGTCGTCGAGACGTTCCTGCAAAATTCCGGCGAGACGGCCGACTGGCTCTACTATGACCACGGCTTCCTGCTCAACAACCCCACCAGCGGCTTCGGCGCCAACACCTACCGCTGCAAGCAGCAGTATGTTTCCATCGCCACGGCCGAGGAAGGGCGCGACTACGGCATGGACGTTTCCGCCGGCCAGAACACGATGGTGGACCAGTATTATCAGCGCTTCGTCTCGGACTATGTGAAGCTGGGCGGCCAGTACATGCTTGAAACCGAAGGCTACGAGCTGATCTACGACGAAGCCTCCAACCGCGTCACCGGCGTCAAGGCCAAGGGCCATGACGGCACCGACTACACCATCAACGCCAAGTCCGTCATCCTGTGCACCGGCGGCTTTGCCGGCAGCGAGGAGATGGAGAAGGAGTACCTGTCCCAAAACCCCTATTTCGATCATTTCGGCGACGAGCAGTGGACCATGATCGGCATGCACGAAAACGACGGCAAGATGCTTCAGGCGGCCATCGACATCGGCGCGGGCACCTACAACATCTCCGTGGTCCCGATGATTCACTTCGCCACCTCCAACATCGTCATTCACGATTACCCCGTTTATACCTTTGCGAAGGACGATCCCAACTATGCCCATGTGCTGTGGTACGGCTGGGAGCAGACCTGGTCGCTCAACGAGCTTCCCAACGCGCTGATCCTGTGCAGCGCCATCCCCTGGGTGGACGCCGACGGCGAGCGCTTTGAGGCGGAGGGCGAGCTGTTCGGCTGGTGGAAAGCGGGCCCGTCCTACTGGGCGGTGTGGTCGCAGGACCAGATCGACGGCATTGCCGAAAACGGCTTCTCCAGCAACCTGTCCACGCTGGCCGCCGGCAACCAGGGCCTGATGCCCGGCAACATGCCCGTGCCGGAGATCTACGACGTGCTGGACAAGTTGGTGGCCCAGGGCTATGTGGTCAAGGCCGATACCTATGAGGAGCTGGCCGAGCAAATGGGCGTCGATCCGGCCACGTTTGCCAAGACGATGGAGGATTACGCTTCCTACTGCGAGACCGGCGTGGACGAGCAGTTCGGCAAGGCGGCCGAGAAGCTCGTGGCGCCCGGCAACGGCCCGTTCTACGCCCTCAAGGGCTACTCCGCGGCCTTCGCCACCAACGGCGGCCTGGACATCAACGAGCGCTTCGAGGTGCTCCAGGATGACGGCGAAACCGTGATCGGCGGCCTGTGGGCCTGCGGATGCGACGCCTCCGGCGTGATGTATTCCGAGAAGAAGCCCTACGTCACCTATGGCGGCGCTGCGATCGGCTTTGCGTATACCTCCGGCCGTCTGGCCGGCGGCTATGCGGTGGATTACGCGGCCGAGCTGCAATAATCCCGCGAGGCTGCGCTTCCAGCGCCTCCAATCCCACCTCCCGGCATGGCGGACGGCCCTCGTCCTCCCAGCCGGGAGGTTTTTTCGCGTATAAAGCCCGGCGCGGGGAAAGAAGGAATTTTTCCCCGCGTTCACGAAATGTCATCGTTGCGGCGCACGCCGCGTCCCGCGAATTCGAAAGGAAGGCGAAGAGCCATGAACGGCAGGCAGGAATATCAGCGCTGGCTGGAGCGCGTAACCGATGCGGAGCTTCTGGAGGGACTCAAGCGCATGGAGGAATCGGCCATCGAGGACGCATTTTACCGCGACCTCGCCTTTGGAACCGGAGGCCTGCGCGGCGTGATCGGCGCAGGGAGCAACCGTATGAACGTCTATACCGTCGCCAAGGCTTCGCAGGGGCTGGCGGACTATCTCGCAAAGCGCTTTTCCACCCCCTCCGCCGTCATCGGCTATGACAGCCGCCTCAAAAGCGATGTGTTCGCGCGCGTGACCGCGGGTGTGCTGGCTGCAAACGGTGTGCAGGTTCACTTCTGGCCACAGCTCACCCCGGTGCCCACCGTGTCCTTTGCCACCCGCTATCTCCGCGCGTCCGCGGGCGTGATGATCACCGCCTCCCACAACCCCGCCAAATACAACGGCTACAAGGTCTATGGTGCGGACGGCTGTCAGGTGACCGTCGAAGCCGCCGCCGAGATTCTCTCCGAAATCGAAAAGCTGGACCTCTTTGACGGCGTCAAGCGGGCTGATTTTGACGCCTGCCTGGGCGACGGTCGGATATCCCTTATTCCCGACGAAGTCCTCGCGGCCTTCCTGGAGGCCGTGAAGGCGCAGTCCGTCCTCTTTGGCGAGGAAGCTCGCAAGGATATCGCCATCGTCTACAGCCCGCTCAACGGCACCGGCTATGTGCCCGTCACTCGCGCGCTGAAGGAGCTGGGCTATACGCATCTGACCCTGGTGGAGGAGCAGCGCCTGCCGGACGGCCACTTCCCCACCTGCCCCTATCCCAACCCGGAGATCCGGGAGGCCATGGCGCTGGGCATCGCCTATGCCGGCCGCTTAGGCGCGGACCTGCTTATGGCCACCGACCCGGACTGCGACCGGGTGGGCGTGGCCGTCCGGGACCACAGCGGCGGATACGTGCTCCTCTCCGGCAACGAAACGGGCCTGCTGCTGCTGGATTACCTCTGCGCCCAGCGCATGAAGCATGGCGCAATGCCCGCGGACCCGGTGCTGATCAAAACCATCGTGACCACGGACATGGCCGAGCGCATCGCGGCGCACTATGGCGTGAGAACCGTGAACGTACTCACCGGCTTCAAGTTCATCGGCGAGCAGATCGGCCGTCTGGAAGCGCAGGGCCGCCTGAACAGCTATGTCTTCGGCTTCGAGGAAAGCTACGGCTATCTCTCCGGCCCCTATGTGCGGGACAAGGACGGCGTGGGCGCCGCCTGCCTGATCTGTGAAATGTTCAGCTACTATGCCGCCCGCGGCGTCAGCCTGCTGGACAGGCTCGAGCAGCTGTACGCCGACTACGGCTACTGCCTCAACACCCTGCACAGCTATACCTATGACGGCAGCGCCGGCTTTGCCAGAATGCAGGCCGTCATGCAGGGGCTGCGCGGCGGCGTCGCATCCTTTGGCAGCAGAAGGGTGCTTCGCGTGCTGGACTATGCCGGCGGGCTGGACGGCCTGCCCAAATCCGACGTGCTCAAGTTCATCCTGGAGGGCGGCTGCACGCTGGTGGTGCGCCCCTCCGGCACGGAGCCAAAGCTGAAGCTCTATCTCTCCGTCAGCGCGCAGAGCCGGGAGGCGGCGCAAGAAGCGGAGGCGGAGCTGCTGCGAAGCGCCGAGGCGCTGCTTGGCTGAGGCGCCTCACCCTATCGCCGGAAGGTCCATACGGGGCTTTCCGGCGTTTTTGCGTCCCCGGAAAAGGCCCCCTAGCGCCTGAATCTGCGCATTTTCGCGTTGTAGTTCAGTTTTTGCGATATATAAATAGAATATCCGGTTGAATTTTTTCCAAAACGCAACTATGATGAACACAGATTGAATCAGCTGTTTCACAAAACAGCAAATGAAGAAAGGGGAATCATCCATGAAGAAGCTGTTTGCTCTGTTCCTTTGCGCCGTCATGGCCCTGAGCATGGCCTGCGCCACCGCTGAAACCGCCCCTGAAGAGACCGGCAAGCTGGTTTTGTACAGCCCGCTGACCACCTCCATGATCGAAAACATGCTGGCCATGTTTGAGGCCGACACCGGCATCAAGACCGAGTGCCTCGCCATGGGCACGGGCGATGCCCTCAAGCGCATCGCCGCCGAAAGCGAAAATCCGCAGTGCGACATTCTCTGGTCCGGCACCATCGGCACCGTGAAAAACAGCAGCCAGTACTTCCAGGATTACACCTGCGCCAACGAGGACGCCTTCTATGAGGAATACCGCAACGTCGAGGGCAACCTGACCCGCTTTGATTGCGTGCCCTCCGTCATCATGATCAACACCGACCTCATCGGCGACATCGAAATCAACGGCTATGCCGACCTGCTCAACCCCGAGCTCAAGGGCAAGATCGTCTTTGCCGACCCGCAGGCCTCTTCCTCCTCCTTTGAGCACCTGGTCAACATGCTCTACGCCATGGGCACCGACGGCCAGCCCAACGGCTGGGACTATGTGCGCGAGTTCTGCAAGCAGCTGCCCAATGGCTGCGTGAACAGCTCCTCCGCCGTGTACAAGGGAGTCGCTGACGGCGAGTACGCCGTGGGCCTGACCTTCGAGCAGGGCGCCGCCACCTATGTATCCCAGGGCAACATCAAGGTCGTCTACATGGAGGAAGGCGTCATCATCCGCGGCGACGGCGTCTACATCGTCAAGGACTGCCCCAACCTGGACAGCGCCCAGAAGTTCGTCGATTGGCTGACCGGCTATGAGGCCCAGACCTACATGAACGAAACCCAGTTCCGCCGCACCATCCGTACCGACGTGCCCGAAACCGACGCCATGCAGAGCATGTCCACCATCAACGTGATCACCGACGACGAAACCATCGCTTCCGAAAACAAGACCGACTGGATCGAGCAGTTCCAGGATGCCCTGGTGGACGCCGCCGAGTAACTTTTCCCACGCTTTGCAAGCTGCTGTGATGGCCTCCGGGGCGGCAGGTCCGATCCCCTGCCGCCTCCCTCACAACAGCTTCTTTCATTATCAAAAAGAGGTGTGCGACGTATGAGCGTATCTATTGCCATTGACCATGTAGTCAAAAAATTCGGTGAAAACGTCATCATCCCTGATTTGACCGCCAACATCAAAAACGGCGAGCTCTTCACTTTGCTCGGACCCTCCGGCTGCGGCAAAACCACGCTGCTTCGCATGATCGCGGGCTTCAACTCCATCGAGGGCGGCACCATCGCCTTCGGCGACCAGGTCATCAACGACGTGCCCGCCTACAAGCGCAACATCGGCATGGTATTCCAAAGCTACGCCATCTTCCCCCACCTGACCGTCCGCAAAAACGTCGAGTACGGCCTCCGGCTTCGCAACATTTCCAAGGATGAAATGAAGAAGCGCACCGATGAAATGCTCGCCCTGGTGCACATCGACGAGTATCAGGACCGTCTGCCCGAACGCCTCTCCGGCGGCCAGCAGCAGCGCGTGGCGCTGGCCCGCGCCATCGTCATCCACCCGCAGGTGCTGCTCATGGACGAGCCGCTGTCCAACCTAGACGCCAAGCTGCGCATCGAAATGCGCAGCGTGATTCACGACATCCAGCGCCAGGTGGGCATCACCACCGTCTACGTCACCCACGACCAGGAGGAGGCGCTGGCCATCTCCGACCGCATCGCGGTGATGAACAAGG
>USFL01000069.1 GCA_900553905.1 uncultured Eubacteriales bacterium
GCGCTTTGCCGTGCCGGAAGCATGCCGGGAGGGGTTTGGCCAGGGCGACGCGCTGTTTTATTCCGGCGAGGAACCCCTTGAAGCCGTGCTCCCCCTTTTGACCGATGAAACGTTCTTTCTGCACCTGATGGGCGCGCACGGCTTCGCTCCCAAGTGGGATGCGCGGCTCTACGCCGCGCTGCGTCATGTCTGCGGACCAGCGTTGCTTTCGGCCTCCGTCAGTCCCCCGGTGGAGGGCACGCCCGAGCCCTCGGCGGACGCTGATGCCGACACCCGCGTATACGACCGTGCGGCGCTCGGCGCTGCCCCGTTTCCGCAGCCGGCTGTGGAGGCGGAAGCCTGCCTGCCGGCTTTGGCCGACCGGTTTGAGGACAACGCCGTACAGATCGTGCGGGGGCTGCCGCTGGTATGCGCCGCGTCCCCCGTGCGCACGCTGACGGCAGACCCGG
Organism: uncultured Eubacteriales bacterium; assembly: GCA_900553905.1. Taxonomy (GTDB): domain Bacteria; phylum Bacillota; class Clostridia; order Christensenellales; family Aristaeellaceae; genus Limiplasma; species Limiplasma pullistercoris. The sequence goes on from USFL01000069.1 coordinate 450, forward strand.
CGCTGCTGCTTGGTCCGGTGGATTTCCTGCGCAAGGCGGAGCCCGCGCTGGCCACGCTGTCCATCGCGGCCTACGTGGCGGGCTTTTCGGTCTACGCCCTGCCGGATGCGCCGCTGTGGCCGCTTGCCGAGCCGCCCCGGCGGTGGCTTCGCCGCCCTGTCCCGGACGCGCTGCCCGGCACCACGCTCAGCCGCTTTGAGCAGCTGGCGGGCTTCCGCTATGACCGGCAAAGGGCGGGCGTACGCACAACATGGGGGCTGTTTGGCGTGGATAGCACCTATCCCCAGCGCCTGCCGCGGGGGCTTCGTCTCGCGCAACATGCCCGCGCCACCCGCATGCGGCTAAGCGAGCGCTACATGCCGCTGCTGGTGACCGCCTTTGTGGACCTGCCCAGCCCCCGGCGGCCCGTGGCGGCCTACATCCTGCGCTTTGGCTTTCTCAAGGCGGTGGAGAGCCTGCCGCTGCTGCTCTATACCGGCGGCGCCCAGGAGCGGCTTTTGCGCGCGGGCTTTCCCAACACGCAGAGCTACCCGGACAACGCCGTGCTGCCCCGCTCCCTGATGGGCATGGGCATGAGCCCCACGGACCATTTCCGGCGCAGCAAGCCCCTGCTGATGCTCCGCGCCGCCAGCCGCCGTCCGGAATTTACGCATGCCGCCTGGGTGGACATGGACATCCTACCCCATCCGGTGTGCGCCGAGGCGGTGCCGTCCTTCGGCAGGCTGATGGACGACCGCATCCATCTGGCTACGGTGGACGGCGTGCCGGACCCCAGCTTTGTGGTGGCGCCGGTGGAGCTGCTCGGGCGGCTGTGCAGCCGCACCAAGGCCGTGACCCAGCTGGATGCGGAGCTCAAGCGGGGGTGGAGCGAGGAGGTGCTCTGGACCCGCCTGATCGACGAGGCGCCGGACCTGTTCACCCTGCATCCCATGCCCCGGCGGCGGCTGCTGTTTCTGACCGCCTTTGATCCGCAGCTGCTGGGCGCGCGCCTGCGAGCGCTGCTTGCCTCCCTGCCGGCGCCGGTTGTGCTCCCTGCGCCCCAAAAGCCCGTATCCGTCAAAGGAGGAAATCCCACCCATGAGTGAAGCGCTTCGTCCCTCCAAGCCCGTATCCGCCAGCCGCACCGAACAGGTGCACATCGTCATGCCCGCGGACGTAAACGGAAGCTACACGCTCTTCGGCGGCATTCTGATGCAGTGGATTGACGTGGTCGCCGGCGTGGTATCGCGCCGGCACAGCGGTATGGAGACCCGCACCGCCGCCGTGGATCACCTGGAATTTCTGGCCCCGGCCCACATCAATGACACCGTCACCTTGCAGGGGCGCGTGACCTATGTGGGCAACACCAGCATGGAGGTCTGCGTGGACACCTACGTGGAGCATCTGGAATGCCCGCACGACCGCACCCGCGTCAACCGCGCCTACCTGACCATGGTGGCCATCGGAGCGGACGGCCGCCCCGCCCGCGTGCCGGCCCTCACGCCCGAAACCAGCGCCGAGCGCGCCGATTTTGAGGCCGGCAAGGAGCGCCGCGCCCAGCGCAGGCGCGAAAAACACGGCTGAAAGACCAAACCGCCGCGCCGGATGCATCTCCGGCGCGGCGATTGCTTTTTCAGTCCCTGGTCTTTTCCCGCAGGATGAAGCGGATGGGCGTGCCCACGAAGCCGAAGCTCTTGCGCAGGTGGTTTTCCAGGTAGCGCTCGTAGGCGAAGTGCATCAGCTCCTCGCTGTTGACGAAAAACACAAACGTCGGCGGGCACGCGCTCTGCTGCGTGGCATAGTAGATCTTGAGGCGGCGGCCGCCGGAGACGGGCGGCTGGAGGCTGGCCTGCGCGTCGGCCAGGGCCTCGTTGAGCACGCCCGTGGGGATGCGGCGGCTGTACTGCTCATAGGCGGCCCTGACGGCGGCGAGCACGGTATTGACCCGCTGGCCGGTGAGCGCGGAGAGGAACAGCACCGGCGCATAGCTCATGAACTTGAGGTCGCTTAAGATCTTCTTGCGGAACTGCTCCATGGTGTTGGTGTCCTTTTCCACGGCGTCCCACTTGTTGACGGCCACCAGCACCGCCTTGCCGGCGCTGAGGATCAGCCCGGCGATCTTGGTGTCCTGCTCGGTCACGCCAGTCTGCGCGTCGATGAGCAAAAGCGCCACGTCGCAGCGGTCGATGGCGGCGATGGAGCGAAGCACGCTGTAGCGCTCCAAAGTTTCGTCCTCCACGGCCTTTTTCTTGCGCATGCCGGCGGTGTCGATGATGTTGTAGCGCGTGCCGTCCGCGTCGGTGAAGGTGGTGTCGATGGCGTCGCGCGTGGTGCCGGGGATGTCGCTGACCATGGTGCGCTCCTGGCCGAGCAGGCGGTTGCACAGCGAGCTCTTGCCCACGTTGGGCCGGCCCACCAGCGCCAGCTGGATGACATGCCCCTCCTCCTCGGCCTCGTCGGGCGCGGGCGGAGGCAGTCGCTTGACAATCTCCTCCAGCAGGTCGCCCAGGCCCAGCATGTTGGTGCTGCTGATGGCGATGGGATCGCCCAGACCCAGGTTGTAATATTCGTAGAGCTGGTCGCTCATGCCCTGATAGTCCATCTTGTTGACCACCAGCAAAAGCGGCTTGCGCGTGCGGCGCAGGTAGTTGGCCACATCCTCGTCCTCGGAGGTCAGGCCCGTGCGGCCGTCGCAGAAAAAGCAGATCACGTCGGCGGTGTCCATGGCGATTTCCGCCTGGCGGCGCATCTGGGAGAGAAGCACGTCCTCGCTGCGCATATCCAGGCCGCCCGTATCCACCATGCTGAAACGGCGGCCCATCCATTCCACGTCGGCATAGACGCGGTCGCGCGTCACGCCCGGCACATCCTCCACAATGGAGATGCGCCGGCCAGCGATTTTGTTGAAAAACGTCGATTTGCCCACGTTCGGGCGGCCTACGATGGCCACCAGCGGCTTGGCCATGGGGTTCCCTCCTTCAGTCGTCGAAGCGGCCGCGCAGCGCGTCGTAAAACGCCTGACCGTCGCAGCCGGTCACATGCAGGGGCAGCGGCGCACGCCTGCGGAACTCGTCGATGTGCATGTCGTCCAGAAACAGATCGCCCTCGTGGCGAAGCATCACCGAGCACAGAAGCACTTCGTCCGCATCCGCCACCTGATCGGGCGTGAGGGCGGAAAGCACGTCGCCCCCGGTGAGCAGGCCCGTCACCGTGACCGTCTCGCCAAAGAAGCGGTTGCGCACCGGCAGCACCCGCACGCTCACCCCCGGCGGCGCGAAGCGCTCCGCCAGGCGCGCAAGGTGCGGCGCGGCGCTCACGCCCGTGGGAATGAGATAGCGTTTCGCAGGGGGCGTCCCGCCGGGCAGCTCGAAGCGCTCGGCCTCCTCCAGCTCGCACTCAAACCGTCGCAGCAGCCCCACGCCGTTTTCGATCTGCGGAAAGTCCTCGTACCAGCTTTCCGGAGGGATGGGCCGCCCGGCGATGCAGAAAAATTCGTCGCTGGGAAAGGCGAAGGTGGTGCCCAGCTCGCGGCGGCACTGCTCCTGAAAGGGGGCGATGGCGTCCAAAAGCGCCTCCGCCTCGGCCTTCGTAAACGGGCGGAGCGGTTCCAGCCCCTCGCGGAAGCGCGTAAGGCCCACGGGCACCATGGCCGCCGTCTGCGCCGCGGGCGCCAGGGCGCGCAGGTCGGAAAGCGTCCGCAAAAGCTGCTCGCCGTCGTTCCAGCCGGGGCAGACGACGATCTGGCAGTGGAAGCGGATGCCCGCATCCTTGAGGCGCGTGAGGCGCTGGAGGATGTCGCCCGCAAAGCGGTTGTTCATCATCCGGCAGCGAAGCGCGGGATCGGTGGCATGCACGCTCACATACAGCGGCGAGGCATGGCGGCGGATGATGCGCTCAAACTCGGCGTCGTCCACGTTGGTCAGGGTCACGAAATTGCCCATCATCAGGGAAAAGCGCCAGTCGTCGTCGCGCACGTAGAGGGTTTTGCGCAGGCCCGGCGGCATCTGGCGGATGAAGCAGAACACGCAGTTGTTTCGGCAGGTGCGGGGCGAGAGCGCCATTTCCTCCCCGAAGCGCAAACCCAGCGGCTCGCCCTCCTGCTTGCGGATGTCCACGGTGCGCTCCCGGCCGTCCCTCTCCACCACGGCGCATACGCGGCTGCCCGCGATCAGCGCCTGGTAGTCGATCTCGTCGAGCACCTCTTCGCCGTCGAGGGAAATCAGCGCATCGCCCGCGCGCAGCCCGTGGCGGTACGCCACCGAGCCGCGGTCCACCGATTCAATCACGTGCCGCATGCGCCTCTCCCCCTTTCTTTGCCCATAATGAAGCAGTTTGTATTATGCCCCGAATCCGGCCGGAAGTCAAGCCTTGCGGGGAAGCGGGTCCGCTTGTACCCGAACGCGCGCGGGATATTGGAAAACGGCGCATTTTGTGTTATGATACAAAAAGCATTCCACAGTTTCATCGCGCGGGAGGGGTTTGTTGATGGTCTTTTCTGATTTTCATTTTTTCAGCGATGTTTTGAACATCCACACGGCGGCGTACATTCTCTTGCCTGAACCCAAGGTGGTGGCGCAGTCCGCCTCGCCCGTGCCGGTTCTCTACCTGCTGCACGGATTGAGCGACGACCATACCATGTGGCTGCGTCAGACGCGCGTGGAGCTGTTCGCGCGGCGCTACCGCCTGGCCGTGGTGATGCCCGCGGCCAACCGTTCCTTCTACATGGATATGGCGCATGGCGCAAAGTATGAAACCTTCATCGCCCGCGAGCTTCCCTCCGTGATCGAGCGCTACTTCCCCGTATGCCGCAAGCGCAGCGGACGGTTCATCGCCGGCCTTTCGATGGGCGGCTACGGCGCGCTGCGGCTGGCGCTGCGCTATCCGGGGCGCTATGCGGCGGCGGCCAGCCTTTCGGGCTGTGTCGAGATGGAAAAGGGCTACGAAACCTTTGCCAGCCGCGGCCCCTTCATGCTCAGGGAGCTGGACGACGTCTATGGCAGCGAGCATGATCTGCTGCGCGGGCCGGGCAGCCTGTTCGGCCTGGCCGACCGGTTCCTCAAGGAGCCGGACCGCGCGCCGCGCATGTATATGGCCTGCGGCACGGAGGATCATCTCTTCGAGGCGAACGAACATTTCTTTGCGCGCTTCGGCAAGGAGCTGCCCATCGAATATCATACCGAGCCGGGTGACCACAACTGGGCTTTCTGGGACCGCTATCTGGAGCGCGTCCTTGCCTGGCTGCCGCTGGAAAAGGCGGAGGGCGTATGGTGAAGAAGCGCTCCGCCATGGACCGTCTGCTGGAGGAGGGCTTCTTTGACAGCCGCGAAGCCGCCCTGCCCTATCTGATGAGCGGCGCGGTCTACTGCGGCGCGCAGCCGGTGACCACAGGCGGGCAGCTGGTGCCCTCCGACAAGCCCATGACCGTGCGCGGCCTGTATGACCGCTACGTGGGCAAGGGGGGCTACAAGCTGGAAGGCGCCATCCGCGATTTCGGTATCGCGCTGGAAGGCCGCGTATGCATCGATGCCGGAGCCTGTACCGGCGGTTTCACCGACTGCCTCATCCAGCACGGAGCGGCGCTGGTGTACGCGGTGGAGGTGGGTTTTGGCCAGCTGGCGGGCTCGCTCGCGCAGGATGAGCGGGTGGTGAATCTGGAACGCACCAACCTGGGGGATGAAAAGCTGCTTTCCCTGTCCCCCGTGCCTGCGGTGGGCAGCGTGGATCTGAGCTACCTGTCGCTGGTCAAGGCGGTGCCGCAGTTCCGGGCGGTGATGCACGGCCAGGGGGAATTGATGTGCCTGGTCAAGCCGCTCTTTGAGATCGACGACCCCGCCGCGCGCCGCACGGGCGAGCTTTCGCCGGACCGTTATGCGCCGCTTTTGCGCGCCCTGTGCGACGCGCTGGACGCGCAGCCCGGCACCCACGCCGTGAACGTAACGCACAGTCCCGTCACCGGCAACCATGGCACGCACGAGTTTTTCCTGCATGTGCGCTTCGGCGAGAGCTGCTTCGCGCCCGTGGAGGACGCGGCCATCCGCGCCGCGGTAGAGCGTGCGCTCACCTTGCCGAAATACCGAAAATAATGTCCCCGGCGTGGGAAGATTTGTTTTCTGCGCCCCGTTTACATGATAGGCAAGGGATTCTTGTTCCCAAGGAGGGATTGACCCATGATGAACCGCAAGCTTCGCCTGTGTGCCCTGGCGGCGTTCCTGCTGTGCCTGCTGATGGCCGGCTGCGCCCTGGCGGCCACCGATACCTACGGCGTGATCTACGGCACCGACACCCTCAACCTGCGCGCGCAGGGAAGCTCCTCCAGCCAGTGGCTGGGCAGCTACACGCGCGGCACGTGGGTGGAGATCAACGGCAGCCAGAACAACTTCTATTACGTGCGCACGCCCGACGGCAAGACCGGCTACATGAGCAAGAACTACATCGACAAGGTGCTCGACGAGAGCGACTTTGTGTGGACGGCGCTGGTCACCAACAGCAACGGCGGCGCTTTCCTCAACTTCCGCGCGCAGCCCAGCTACAGCGCGCAGGTGCTGGGCATCTTCTACAACGGCGTGCCGCTGCACGTGCTCAGCGCCTCCAACGGCTGGTACTGCGTCCAGATCAACGGCCAGACAGGCTATGTGCGCGGGGAATATGTTGCCGACTGGGGCCGTAAAAACCCCGGCAGCAGCACCGTGGCCACCATCAAAACGCCCAACAACACCGCCATGAACCTGCGCTCCGGACCCGGCATGAACTATCCCGTGACCCGCCAGTTTCCCGGCGACAGCTATGTGAGCGTCATCGCCAAGGGCAACGGCTGGTGGTGCGTCAGCATCGGCGGATACTGGGGCTTCATGAGCAGCGACTTTTTGCAGGAAGGCCTGTGCGCCGCGCGCGACCAGGCCGCCCAGGGCGGCGGCACGTCGAGCACAGCCTACGCCGTCGTAGCCAACCCCAAGAGCACCCAGGCGCTCAACCTGCGCCAGTATGCCTCCACCGGCTCGAATGTGCTGGACAAGCTCTACAACGGCACGCGCCTGTGGGTCAACGCCCAGGGCAGCGAATGGTGCCACGTGACCAACCAGACCAACGGCATGACCGGCTACGTGATGACCGCCTATATCCAGCTGCACAACCTGCCCTCCACGCCCTGGCGCACGGTCAGCCATCCCAGCGGGAGCTATGTAAACC
>USFL01000070.1 GCA_900553905.1 uncultured Eubacteriales bacterium
GCATCGGCAAGCTGGTCCGCGCCAACGTCATCAAGGCCATCACCTGCTCCCACATCGGCAATAACTCCGAGACCGTGCAGAAGGTGGTTGACGGCGAGATCAACCTGACCTTCGTGCCCCAGGGTTCCCTGTGCGAGAAGGTCCGTGCCGGCGGCGCGGGCATCGGCGGAAACGGCGAGGACCAGCGCGGCGGCGACAGCATCGATTTCGGGCTGGTCTGCGTCACGGAGAACTTCACCGGCATCCTCGACGCCACCGGCGGCGCGGCCTCCGTTTATAAAGATGGCGAAAACGCCTTCGGCGGCGGGGCCGGCATCGGTTCCGGCGGCTTCAACATGGGCTATATCAACAATTATCAGGACATCAGCCCATACTACTGGGGCGAGGTCTTTGGCCGCATCGAACTGCACGGAGCAACCCTCCGCGCGCGCTCCGCCGGGAACGGCGCAGGTATCGGTGGCGGCGGTCAGGGCGAGGACACCACCTCCTCTCAAATTACCATTCTCATTTCCGGCGGCAGCATCACCGCGCAAGGCGGCACGCTGGACGCGGGCATCGGCGGCGGAGCCATTTGCGACGGCGGGCACATTCGGATTTCGGGCGGCTCCATCTCCGCAACGGCAGGACCGTGCGAAGACTCCATGGGCGCAGCCGGTATCGGCGGCGGCAACGACAGCTCCGTCCGGGAGGTCAGCATAACCGGCGGAACGGTCACCGCCAGGGCGAGCGGCGGCGCGGCCGGCATCGGCGGCGGAACCAATACCTCCTACAGCCCGGTTCATTATGGGGATGTGGATGGACAGGTCAGCCCGGACAGAACCGGCGCCATCTCCATTTCGGGAGATGGCGCCTCCGTTTACGCATATGGCGGCACCGGCCAGGGATTCTCCGGAGGCTATGGCGGCGCGGGCATCGGTTCGGGCTATCCGACCGCGAATCAAGATCGAAGCGTTGCCTTCCACATTTCCATCACAAACGGCGCGTCGGTGCGCGCCTTCGGCGGCTATCACGCGCAGGCCATCGGCTATGGCTACCGGCCGACGGATTATACCGGCTATGGCATTACGCTGGAACTGGATGACAGCATCTTCTTGTGGGCGCAGAACGCGGACTACTATCAGCCCGCGCTGGCGGCGGCCACGAAATACGACGCCGCCCCCATCGGCTATTCCAGCGCCAGCCGTTATCTGACGGCCTATACGGACGCAGACAAAAACGCCTCCGCACCCGCCAGCCAACAGGCGCCCGGCTACCTGCGCCAGCCGTCCGCCGGAGCCGATGAGACGCTTGACTGGAGCTTCGATTCCCTCGCAAACACCGTCAGCGTCGGCCCCGTGACCGTGATCGACCAGGTGTCCGGCCTCAACGGCAACTGGGCGACCCTTTGCGAGCTCAAACCGGTCGTCATTTCTCTTGCGGATATCATCATCTATGTCGGTGGCGCGGGTTATGAGAGCGTAGTCACCGATGTGGGTGGCAACGTGGTCAATACCGTCAGCGACGGCCTGCCCGAGCCCGGTTTCATCATCGAGCTGCCTCTGGAGATTGACCAGGCCCTCAAGACGGCGGCCGGCGCGCCGCTGGATGAGTCGCTCGATCTTTCGGGCTATCTCAGCTTTTCCTATTCCGATGCCGCAGGTACGACAAGGACGTGGTCGCTGGAGCGCTATGACGCCAAGGAAGGAAACACCAGCATGGTCGATGGGCGCTACATCTACCGCATCGTGCCGGCAGCTGGGCAGGACCCCATCCGGCTCGAATTCACCGATGAGGATGGGCAGATGAGCAACAGCGACAACTTTGTCATCGAGCTGAACGATCTCTATCAGATGTATGACATGACCATCTACGCGGGAGCGCTGAATCCTGATTTCTTCAGGGCGGTCATCACCTTCCCCGACCAAAGCGCGCGTGAGATGAAGGTTGGCGTTCAATCGGCGAAACTGACCATCCGGGGTGTGACGCTTGAGGAGGACCCCACGACGGCCATCCGCACGGAAGCGCCCATGGAACCCGTGGACAATTTTACTGCCCAGGTTCCACCGGACACGCTGTTCTACATCAACAAAAGCCCGCTGGAGGTAGAAAACTGGAACGCGGTAAAGCTGCTGGCGGACGAGATTGTGAGCGAGGCCCAGCTGCCGCTGCACCAGAATGCGCTCGAGGCGTTTTCCTCCCGAATTACGCAGGAGTATCAGGTGGAATTCCGTTACCTTGACCTGGTGGACACCAGCAACGGAAATGTCTGGGTCACCGCCAGCAACCCCGTGGACATCTATTGGCCCTATCCGGAGGGAACGGACCAGAATACGGAGTTTTTCATCGTCCACTACTTCGGGCAGGACCGAAACGATGACGATGCGTTGCCGGACGGCAACTACGACATGTTCCTGCACGCCGCCGATGAAATGACCCTTTTGAATACGCCGTATGGAGTCCAAATACGGGTCAATGAATTCTCGCCCTTTGCACTGTTCTGGAAAAGCGAAAGTGGCCCCGTGGACCCCGACGACCCCGACGAGCCCGTCGAACCGGGGGATGACGGGAATGTGTCCGGCCAGCCGCCCAAAACCGGCGACACGGCGGACCTGGCGCTCTGGATGGCACTTGCGTTCAGCTCCTTGGGCGGGATGCTCCTGCTGCTTGGCAAGGCGCGCGGAAAAAGGTCATAGCCGCCTTCCGCCGAAGGGGACGCGCTGATCTTGCAGCGAGAACCAAGGTCAGCCCGCAGCCCCTGTGACGTTCGATCGCATTTTTAGCCCGCCGCTTCCCCAGAGGATGCGGCGGGTTTAAACTGTCAAAAAAACTTTTCGGGAGATTCGCGGAGCCTCGCAGGCATGTGCGGCGGCTTCGGAAACCTTGCGCGTTTCCCCGCCTGCGCCAAAGGCTCACGGGAAAAACGTCTCCTGTCGAAGAAGGCCCCATGAGCGCGCTCTTCCGATAAATGAAAAGGCCGCTGCTTGCGGCCTTTTGGTCAGGACGGGACGCGCGGCTGAAACGCCCGCGCGCCTTTGGTTGGACTTTTCAGTCCTCCACGATCAGCTTGCCGTCGCGGATGGCCGTAACCCTGGCCAGGGAAACCACGTGATACCCTTCCTCCGCCAGCTTCTGATGACCCGGCTGAAAGCTCTTTTCCACGCAGATGCCGATGCCCACCACCGTGGCCCCCGCCTGCCGGACCAGGTCGCACAGGCCCTCGGCGGCCTCGCCGTTGGCCAGGAAATCGTCCACGATCAAGACGCGCGCGCCCTTGGGCAGGTAGTCCTTGGCCACACGGATGTGGTTTTCCACGCCGTGGGTGAAGCTGAATACACGGCTCTCGTACACGTCGCCCGTCACGTTGCGGGTACGGCTCTTCTTGGCGAATACCACCGGAATGTTGCCGCAGGCCATGGCCGTGGTCAGCGCCGCCGCGATGCCGCTGGCCTCCACGGTCAGCACCAGATCGGGCTTTTCCTGCGCGAACGCCTCCGCAAACGCCTGCCCCATCTTCACAAACAGATCCGTATCCAGCCGGTGGTTGAGAAACATATCCACCTTGACGATATCCGTGCCCACGCCCACGCCCCTCGCGCGGATGGCTTCGACCAGCTCCCTCATGCCGGGTGTTCCTCCTTTGCGTATGGGAATGCGCGAAAAGCCGGCGCCCTGCGCCGCGCCTGCCGCGCGAGTGCCCTTTTGCTATTGTACCTCATTTCACTCCAAAATCAAGCCCTCGCCCACCTTGAGCGATACATGCACCCCGCCGTCCCTCACGGCCAGGCTGCGCCCGCTGTAGTGGTCGTTTACGGCGGCCATGCCGGCCATGCCCTTTGGCAGCTCCAGCCGCGCGCTCACGGGCTCCAGGCCCGTGTTGACCACGCAGAGCAGCTGCTGCGTATCGGTTTCACGCCGGTAGGCGTACAGGCCGTTTTCCATGGCGATATGGCTGAGGAAGCGTCCCACGCGCAGTGCGGGGAGCTGGGCGCGCAGGCGCGCCAGCTTCTGATAGTGCGCGCGGGTGGGGTTGCCCTCCACGTCGTCCCAGCGCATGGGCCGGCGGCAGTCCGGGTCCTCGCCGCCCTCCATGCCCAGCTCGTCGCCGTAATAGATGATGGGCGCTCCCAGATAGGTGAACTGGAAGAAGCTGGCCGCATGCAGCATCCGCAAATCGCCGCCCGCGCGCGTGCGCAGGCGCTGCGTGTCGTGGCTGCCCAGGAACGTCCACAGCACCTCCTGCGTGCGCTGGGGATAGAGCATGGCGGCGCGGTTGAGGGCGAAGTCAAACTGGGCTGTGCTGATCTCGTGCCGGCAAAAGCGGCTCCAGATGTTGCGGCTGAGCACGTAGTGCATGGTAGAATCGAACATGTCGCCCACGGTGAGCCACTCGCGGCTGTCGTCCCAGCACTCGGAAACCATCAGACTGTCGGGGTTGACCTCAAGCATCATGTTCTTGAACCGCCGCCAGAAGTCCGGCCAAACCTCGGGGCTCACGTCCAGCCGCCAGCCGTCCACATGGCATTTCTCCAGCCAGTAGCGGCCCACGGACAGGAAGTACCTGGCGCAGTCCTCGTTGCGCAGGTTCAGCTTGGGCATGTAGCGCCAGTCGCCGAAGGTATGGTAGCCGTAGGGCATCTTCTTATCGAAGCAGAACCAGCCGTAATAGGGCGAGGCCTCGCCCTTTTCCATCGCATCCACAAAGGGCGCGAACTGAAGCCCCGAATGGTTGAATACGCCGTCCAGCACGATGCGCATGTCGTTTTTGTGCAATTCGTCGCACAGCGCGCGCAGGTCGTCCTCCGTGCCCAGCAGCGGATCGATTTTGAAATAGTCGAAGGTGTTGTAGCGGTGCGAGCTGTCGCTTAGGAACAGGGGCGTGGTATAGATCATCTTCACGCCCAGGTCCTTGAGATACGGCACCGCCTTGAGGATGCCGCGCAGGTTGCCGCCGAAGCGGTACTGGTTCTGTACGCAGGTGCTGGTCCAGGGCTCCACGGGCTCCGTGTCGGTCTCCACGGGTTCGCGGCGGAAGCGGTCCGGGAAGATCTGATACCCTACGCAGCCCCGCGCCCATTCGGGCATGGGGGCCGCCGGATAGGCGTAGGCAAAGGCGAACGCCTGGCTTACGTCCTCCTCCGCATCCGCGCCCGCCTTCAGGCCCGTGGCGTCGAGCTTGAAGGTCAGCTCGTCGCTTTGCATCACGAACAGGTACTTGATGCGCAGGTCCCGCGGGGCGAAGATCACCTCGTAAAAATCATGCCATTCATCGCGGTAGGCCAACGCCATTTCATATTCGTCCGCGCCCTTGAAATAGTCGGGCATGGCGTAGTTGCTGGTGACGCGCACCGCCACGCGGGAAAACTCCCCGCGGCCGGTCTGAAGGCGCAGGCACACGCGCCCGTCGGGCAGCGCGTGGCGGTACTCCAGCCATGGCATATGATAGATGGACCCAAATTGGATGGTACGCATGTTCTCCAACCTTTCCTTATTCGCTTGCGGGCGCGGCGGCCACGCTGTCGCGCTCGATCAGTGTGAAGGGAACCTCGATGGACCGCGGGGCGTCCGCCGCGCCCTTGAGCACGTCCGCCATCAGGTGCATGGCGCTCATTCCCAGGCGGTAGGGGTCGATCTCAAAGGAGGTCAGCGCGGGGATGTGGTATTTGCCCGCGTCGGTGTTGTTGAAGCTGACGATGCTCACATCCCCCGGCACCTCCAGCCCCATACCCTTGAGCAGACCGGTCAGGCCGATCGCCAGCGCGTCGTCCATGCAGACGGCGGCGGTGGGGCGCTCGCCGGCCCGGAATACGGCCGCCAGCTCCTCGCCCGCGTCCGGGTCCCGGATGGGCCGGCTGGTAACGATCCACTCACGCCTTGCGGAAATGCCCGCCTCGCCCAGCGCCTGCTCATAGCCCAGGCGGCGGTCCACGGTGAAGATATAGCGCCTGTCGTACCCCAGCAGCAGAATGCGCCGGTGGCCGTGCGCAAGCAGATGCCGCGTGGCCGCCCGGCCCGCCGCCACGTTGTCGTTGTCCACGTAGTGCCATCCCGCCTCGTTCCTGGGGTGGCCGATCACCACCACCGGCACGCCGGGATCGCGCGTGGGCACGTCCTCCGCCGCCAGCAGCACCAGCCCGCTGACATACCCGCTGTCCACCGCCTGCCGGCTGGCCTCCTCGGCGCTGACCTCGCCTCCGCCCGTCACCAGCAGCAGGTGATAGCGGCGCTCGCCTGCGGCGCGCCCCAGGCCCTGCAGAAGCGACGGGTAAAAGGGATTGCCCAGGCTCTTGCTCACGTCGCCCGGAAAGACGATGCCCACGATGCGCGTCTTTCGGCTGACCAGGCTTTTGGCCATCTGATTGGGATGGAAATCCAGCTCCTTCGCCGCCTGCTTCACGCGCTCCCGCACCTTTTCGCTGATGCGCGGGCTGTCATGCAGCGCGCGGCTGACCGTGGAGGGCGATACGCCCGCCACCCGCGCGACATCCTTGATGGTCGCCTTCATCTCCGGCTCCTTCCGTCCTGTATGGCGGGCGCGGCCCGCCCTGTGCAAACGTTTGTGCCTGCATCATATCACAGCCCTTGAGCGCTTGTCAACCGCGGCGGGGAGGGCGTTTGCGCGCACAAAAGCAGCCCGCGCCAGCGCGGGCGGCTTCGGCCGGAGGCAGGCGGTCAGCTCGCCTTGCCCGCCTCGGCCATGGCGTTTTCGGGGCGCTTTTTCTGGATGCTGCTCCAGGCATGCATGACCAGCGCCAGCGCGATGACGCCATAGGAGATAAACACGCGGAAGTATTCGCCGATCGCCGCGTCGCCGAATAGGTTCTTGGCCGCCGGCGGCGTCACGATGAACAACAGGTGGAACAGGACGCAGCCCAGCAGCGCCTGGCTGTTGGTGGCGCGGCGGATGCTCGCGCCGCCCACCAGGATGGCCGCGCCCGCATAAAGGCCGACCTGCTCATGCGCGCCGTAGGTCTGGAAGGTGCCCATGTTCTGCACGAAGATGAGCTGGCCCCAGCCGGCGAGCACGGTGGAGATCATGATGGCGATCACGCGCACATGATCCACATGGATACCGGAGGCGTTGGCCACCGTGCGGTTCTGGCCCACAGCGCGGAACTGCTGGCCGATGCGCGTTTTCATGATGCCCACATTGAACAGGCACAGGAGCCCCACCACCAGGAACGTGACCATGGGCACCGTGACCATGCTGAAGAGCGAGGCCACCGCGGGGATCTGATACAGCAGGCAGGCCGCCGCCAGAATGCCGATGGAAATGCCGCCCTTTTTGGCGTTCAGGCGCTTGGTCAGCATCAGCACCACCAGCAGCGCCGCGATGACGCCGCAGCAGATGTACAGCGCGGGACCGAAGCTGAGCTTCCACAGGCCGTCCAGCGCGTACTTGATGCCTCCGCCGGAGCCATAGGTCAGGTCGATGGTGTTGGCCACGCCGGTGGAGCCCTTGATGACCAGGCCGG
>USFL01000071.1 GCA_900553905.1 uncultured Eubacteriales bacterium
AGCACCGGCAAAGCGCCGAGGTCAAGGATATGCGCACCCGGCAGGCCATGCTGGAACTCAAGGAGGCGCTGAACCTGCCCGCTTTGCCCCGGCGCATTGAGGGATACGACATCTCCAATACGCAGGGCATATTGAGCGTGGCGAGCATGGTGGTGTTTCAGGACGGCTTGCCCGACAAGAAGGCCTACCGCATCTACCGCATCAAAACCGTCGAGGGCGCCAACGACTTTGCCTCCATGGCGGAGGTCATCACCCGCCGCTTCACCCACGGACTCAAGGAGCGCCACGAACGCGAGCAGGCGGGGCTGGACCCGGATGCGGGCAGCTTTTCCAGGATACCGGATGTGATCCTCATCGACGGCGGACCGGAGCAGCTGCTCTTTGCGCACCGCGCCATGGAGGAGGCCGGAGCGAGCGTCCCCATGTTCGGCCTGGCGAAGCGCTTTGAGGAGATCTATCTGCCGGGCCGCGAGGATCCCATCGTGCTGGACCGGCGCTCCAACGCGCTGCACCTGGTACAGCATGTGCGCGACGAGGCGCACCGCTTCGGCATTACGCACCACCGGGCGCTGCGCGGCAAGGAGGGCCTGAAAAGCGAGCTGTCATCGATCCCCGGCGTGGGCCCGAAGAAGCAGGCGGCGCTCATCCGTCATTTCCGCAGTGTGAAGGCTATTTTTGAAGCCACACAGGAGGAGCTGTGCCAGGTGGAGGGCATCAGCGACGGGCTGGCGCAGCGGATTTTGGATTACGCCGCGCAGCGCGGCAAGGGTTCGGCTCCGCGGACACAGGAATAAAAAAGTCCCGCTTTTTCCGGACGGAAGAAGCGGGGCTTTGTATGTAAGCGTGCCTACACCTTGTAGATGCAGCAGGTGACGAGGCCGTCGGATACGAACATCTGGTAACGGATGGCGTAGGGCATGGTGTTAACCATGGTCAGGTTGATGTCGCCGCCGCCCACGGCCGCGTCAAAGCCCTTCTTGGCGTAATAGATGCCCACGTCCGCGTGAACCTTGCGGTGTGTAACCAGCAGCGGAAGCTGGATGGTGGCAATATAGAAGGTGGTGTTGACCTGACAGGTTCCTCCGCCATAACCCCAGAGCGCGTCCTTTTTCATGATGGGCGCCTTGTGGTAGCCTGTGGACTGTGAGAAGGGACCGATGGTCTGATGCTGGTTATATTCTTCGCCGGGCTGGAGGATGGTGCCGGTAATCATGCTGGAGGAGAGGCGAATGTTCCAGTTACGGCCCTGATACTGCAGGGTGGAGATGCCCACGGCATAGTAGGTGCTCATCGTGCTGATCAGATCGCCGCTTTCGGCGCTCTCCCAATCTTTGACCGGCACGATCCAGGCGACGTCCTCTTCCTTGATATAGCCGGTGGTGCGCCAATAGGGCAGGGGGTAGCGGCCTTCCTCGTCGAGCTCAAAAACCGCGATCGCCGCGCCGGGGTTGATGGTCTTGAGTACGGAGTCGTCCTCCATGCTGTAGATGGTGGTGGTGTGGTTGACAAACGCCAGGTACGGCATGATATCCAACCCCGGAATCTCGCCCACGTAGGGATCGATGCGGTCCCACTTGAACAGCGAGGAGGTGCGAATGTAACCGCAGGTATTTTCATAGCGGCCCAGGCACCACTCGCCGCTCACCTCGCTGACGATCAGCTTGTCGTACATGGGAATGGTCCCGATCTTGCGGCTGAGCTCGTTGGGCTCCAGGTAGATGATGGCGTTCTTGACCGCATAGGCATAATAGCCCTCGTAGAAGTTATCCGGACTGGTGGTAAAGCCGGGCGCCTCCACCGGGTCGGCCACTTCGATTTCAAGGTCCGCCGTGCCGTTGGCCTCGGCGGCCTCAAGGTCGTAAAGGGTGATGTCGTCCAGGTACTCGGTGAGCACATAGCCCTCCATGCGGGTGGTGCGCACCTTGCACCATTCCTCACCCAACTCGATGATATAGACAAAGGAGTCGCGGGGAATGCTGTCGCCGGCAAGGGCGTCCTTGCTGGGCGAGCGGCGCACCTTCAGCGCTACGCTGGCGATGGCGGTATGCGTGATGGGGGCCTGCTCCTCTGCGGCCTCCTCCTGTGCAAGGGCGCACAGCGGCGAGAGCGCCATCATCCCGGCCAGCAGCAGCAAAAACAGCGGGCGAATAAAACGCTTCATGTGAACAAAAGGCTCCTTTACAGTTGGTTGGGATTGCCGGAAATGGCAACAACCCAATCTATTATAACGAGCCGGATGCGGATTCGTCAATATTTGTTTTCATGCCCGCGCGGCGCGGGGTCGACGGGCGTGGAGGGGGACGGGTCATGATCCGGGCGGTTCATCATCTCGCGGGGCGAAAGCGAAAAAAACTGCTTAAAACGCTTGGAAAACTGAACCACGTCCGGATAGCCCACCATTGCGCTGATCTCATAAACCTTGTATTCGCCGGCACGCAGCAGATTGCGCGCGATGCTCATGCGATAGCGGAACAGATAATCGGAAAAGGCGTATCCCGTGTTGGCCTTAAACAGGGTGCTGAAATAGGAAGGGCTTACGTTCAGCCGCGCGGCGACCCCGCTGAGGGAAAGGGGGGAACCGTATTCCTCATGGATCATCCGGATGGCTTTGCGAACATAGGCGGTGTAGGCAGGCTGGGAGGACAGCAGCGTATAGAGGCTGACCGCCTGCGCCTCCAGCGTCTGCATCAGGTCATAAAGGTTGTTGCACCAGAGCAGCTCTTCCAGGCATTTTTCCACGGACGGGGCGTTGGGCAGGGGGGAATGGTAGCGCTCCTCCAGCTGATGATAGAAGGCGCGGAAGTATTCATTCAGGCGGCTGCGAACGGTGAGAAGCGTTTGTCCCGCGCCGCCGCAGATGGCGCGCAGGGCGCCGTGCAGGTGGCGTTGCATGGCCTGAATATCCAGGGCGTTCACCACGGCGGGAGACGGCAGCCCCTCTCCTGTCACTGCGGAAGGGGAGAGCTGGGATTCCCAAAGCTCGTAGAGCGCGGCGTTGAAGCGCAGGTATATGTCCCCGGAGAGGGGAAGAATGCGGAAATGCCCGGCTCGGCAAAGCTGTGCCGTGGCCTGCGCGGAGGCGTCGTCCTGACAGAGGAATACCGTAACGTGCGCCGAAAGCGCGGTGGCGAAGGGCAGGCCGTCGCCCGGCAGCGAGGCCTGCGCCGGGTCCACGGCCACCAGCAAAACCAGGGCGTCGGTGTCCAGACCCGCCATGCCCAGCATGCGTTGCAGGGCAGATTCTGCCGCCGGCACCGCGACCAGGACGTTTCGCAGCCACTCCGTCATGATGTCCGGCGAAAGCGGCATGGCGGAGGAGGGGACGAGCGTCGTTTCCACCTTTTCCACGCAGCGCTTGACGCAGGCATAGAGCGCGTCAGGTTCAATGGGCTTGAGGATGTAGTCGAACGCGCCCAGCTTGAGCGCCTCCTGCGCATAGCGGAATTCCGAATAGGAACTGACCAGAATAAACTCGCAGGCGATGCGCTTTTCGCGCACGTATTTGAGCAGGGCGATGCCGTCCATGTTGGGCATGGATACGTCGGTGAGGACGATGTGCGGGCGGTGCGCCTCGATGGCCTCCACGCCCTCGCGCCCGTCCGCGCACACGGCCACAACCTCTGCGTTCAACGCGCTCCAGTCGATATAGCTTTTCAAGCCTTCGCGGATCAGGCGTTCGTCGTCGATGATCACAACCCGATACTTATTCATGTGCATCCTCCGCTTTCAGGGGGAAGGCCAAAAGCACGGTTGTGCCCTGGCCGGTACTGCTGGTGATGGAAAAGCGGTATTCATCACGATAATACAGCCGGAGCTGGCGCACAATGTTTTTGATGGCAAAGTTGCGCCCGGAGTCACCGGCGGGAGCGTCGGGATTTTTGATATCCTCCATCAGCGCCGCCAGCTTGTCCGGCGACATGCCCACGCCGTCGTCCGTGACGGTGTAGCAAAGCCAGCCGGTGGGGTCCTCGCGGAAGGCGATTTTCAGCCGCCCGCCCAGTTGGGGCCGCAGGCCGTGTTGGTAGGCGTTTTCGACAATCGGCTGAAAGAAATATTTATAGGTGCGGCAGTCCTTGATTTTCGGGTCGACCTCGATTTCGGAGAGGATCGCGCCGTCCATGCGCACGTTGATGAGCATGATATAGGCCTTGAGGATTTCGGCTGCCTGGGAGACAGCGAGGGTATCGCGGCCGTCGTTGAGGGTGAGGCGGAAGAGGCGCGAGAGGTTGAAGATAATTTCAGAGATCTGGGGCACATGATGGCTGTTGGCAATCCAGTGAATGCTGTCCAGCGTATTAAAGAGGAAATGCTCGTTGAGCTGGTTTTGGATATACTTGAGTTCAAACTCATTTTTGAGGACGCGGGTTTCGTAGTTCTCGTGAATGAGCTGCTCGATACTCTCCAAAAGGACGTTGAACTGGTTGCCGATCATGCCGAATTCATCCTGCCGGGCCAGCGGTACACGCACGGCCAGATTGCCGCTCTCCGCCGTCTGAATGGCCCCGCACAGCACGTGGATGGGACGGAGGATGCGATGCAGCAGGAAAACCAGGATGGCTACAAAAATCAGAAGCAGGCAGAAAAAGTAGTATAGGGAATAACGCTGAATGACGCCCGCGGTGGAGTTGATGGAGGACAGGGGAGCGGAGAGAATGTAGCGCAGCGTGGTATAGGACGATTGGAAAGCGACCGCCAGATATTGCTCGCTTCCGTTCGAAAGCATGCGCCAGGCCCCCGAAGGCAAGTCCGCCAGAGCATCGACGCCCTGCGTGCCTCCCGCGCCCGGCACGGCCAGCATATAGGCGCCGCTTTTCACAAACAGGCCCACGGCCTCGTCCGGAACCAATGCGCGGAACCGACCGCTCAAAATATCGGAGGAGAGCGTGATCCGGCAAAACAGCTTGGCCGATGGGTCGTTGGAATAATAGGGGCAGAAATAGCTGACCAGGTACATGGCGCCGCTTGCCTCGACTTCGGGATGCCATGCGTGCGTGGCAGCCTCGGCCGCCTTGGGAATCCAGGCGATCGTTTCCTCCTCGGGATGGGTCTCAATCCGGCGCGTGGCATAGGGCTGGCTGGAAAACAAAATGTCCGCGTAGGGATGGTACAGCTCGATGGAGTGGATATAGGCGCTGCTCAAATACGCCTGGTAGAGCGCCCGGCTGATGGACTGGATGATTTGATAGGCGGCATAATCGTTCTGATCGCCGATCAGCTGGGAGGAAAAGGCGGAGTCGGAAAGCACGGGATCGCCGCGCAGCTGTGTTTGCAGGATGTTAATGCTGTAGAAAACCTCGTCCATGGTATCGGACACGTTTTGCAGAACGACCCGGTATTGACTGCCGGCATCCGCCACGGCCTGCCTGGCCGAAGCCTGGGACAGAAGATGAAAGAAAATGGCCATGGGCAGGGCGAAGATGATCACGAAAAACGTCATGCTCTGGGTGACGATGCTGTTTCGGAGGGGATGAACCCCGACTTCCCGTTTGTCCGGCATGTTACCATACTCCTTTGACGCGAGCCAGAGAAGAGACGCTGAAACAACGTTTTCAACTTACTCCGCGCGGCCTGTTTTGTCAACCGACAACACGCTGCCATTTCTGCCAATCCAAGAAAAATAAGATGGAAACACAAAAAACGAATGAAACCACAATTCATAATCGTTGCTAAGCACAGGATTCCAAACAAGGCTCATTTCCTCGGGCATCGGCGATGGCTATAATACGGGTAGAAACGGAGTGAACGCAATGATATATACGAGCAACCTTGTGGTAGGACTGGAGAGGGGACTGGATGATCCGGCGTTCCTCAAGCGGGCGGCGGATGAAACCGGCACGGGCGTGGAGCTGTTTTTGCACGTGCACGACACGGCCTACCAAGAAAAGATGGAAACGGCGGCGCAATGGCTGGGAAACAGACCCCGCACCACACATGGCCCCTTCATCGGCGTGGAGGCGGCGTCGCCCAGAGGGTCTAAGGAGCATGAGCATTTTCTGGCGGCGTACCGCTATGCGTTTCAGATGGCCCGCTCGCTTAACAGCCCGCACATGGTGTTTCACACCCATCAGCGGGTCATTCAGGCGCACGAGCGCGACGAGGCACGGCAGATGTGCATGGAATCCATCCGGGAACTGCTGGACCTGTCCACCCGCTACGGGGTGCAGCTTCTCATTGAAAACCTGGATTTTCAGAAGGCGGGGGTGTCCCTCTTTGACGAGGACGCCTTTCTGGAACTGCTGGAACGCTTTCCCCAAGCCGGGTGCCTCATCGACGTGGGCCATCTGCATGTGGCCGGATGGAATGCCGAGCGCGTGCTGAAAGCCCTGGGGAAGCGCGTGGAAGGATTCCATTTCCATAATAATGACGGAAGGGACGACACGCACTGCCGCATCACGGATGGAACGCTGGATTACACGGAAGTGATGAGGCTGTACCGCCGCTATACTCCCAACGCCGACATCACGCTGGAATATGGCGACAATCACGGGATTACCTGCGACGATGTGATTGAGGACCTGCGCACCATTCAAGGGATGCTCGCCTGAAAGGGCCGCAAGGCCCCAGGATGAGAATAAAGACAACCATAAAGGAGGAGAACAAATGAAACGCTTTCTGACCCTGCTGCTGTGCCTGACCATGCTGGTTTCCATGGCTGCTCTGCCCGCGACCTCGCTTGCGGAGGAAACGGTGGAGCTGACGTTTTACTACCCTGTCGGCGTGGGCGGCGACCTGGCGCTGCTGATTGAAAACCTGGCGGCGGAATTCACCAAGGAAAACCCCAACATCATCATCAACCCGGTTTTCTGCGGCAACTCTACCGAAACCACCACCAAGACCATCGCGGCCATTCAGGGCGGCAATGCGCCTGACTTTGCCATTCTGGGTAATTCGGAGCTGTATTCCATGCTCTCCCTGGAAGCGATCATCCCTCTGGATGACCTGATCGCCGCCGACGAGGATGGACAGGAATACATTGACGACTTCTGGCCCGCCTTCCTGCAAAACTCCTACTACGATGGACACATCTACTCCATCCCCTTCCAGCGCTCCACCATCATCATGTACTATAACAAGGACGCCTTCCGCGCGGCCGGTCTGGACCCCGAAACGCCGCCCACCACCTGGGAAGAGCTGGCCGACTATGCCCAGAAGCTGACCGTGCGCGATGAGAACGGCAACGTGACCCAGTGGGGCGTTCAGATTTCCACCAACGATCCCTTCATGTTCAGCCCCTTTGCGCTGCAAAACAGCGAGAACGGCGAGAACCTGATGACCAGCGACGGCAAGACCGCGCTGTTTGATACCGAGGGCAACGCCGAGGCGTTGCAGTTCCTGGTGGACCTGTCCCAGAAGTATCAGGCGATGCCCGAAGGCGTGAT
>USFL01000072.1 GCA_900553905.1 uncultured Eubacteriales bacterium
CAGCAACGGTTTGGCCGCTTAGTCCAATCTCTATTTCATAATGGGCGTATTCGTACTGTTGCTCCAGGGACCATGTCGTTTTATCTCCCCATACTTCTTCAAATACATTTTGAAGTGCATGATAGGGTGTTAACCATTCTCCATCATAATACTTGTCAGGATCAATGTACCCAATGACAATGCCGCTATCTTTGGCGATGCTCGCAAAGAGATCGATGCTCTCGTCATTCCATTTGTCCAAAAAACCTGTTTTTTCTTGCTCTTGCTTTAGCCGCGCCTTGAATTGGGACAAATTTTCGCTTTGATTCCTTTGTGACTGCGCCAACGCGTCACGGCTGTCCTGCTGTGCCTGCGCAAAGGCGACAACCGGCAGCATGGCAACCACCAGCAGCCAGCATATGACCGTGCCAAGTTTCTTCATGTGAGATTCTCCTTTTCGTCGAGGCGGCGGGTTGCACTTGAACGCAAGATATCATTGGAACACAGGAAATTTCAAAAACCGTTTTTTCTTCCACTTGGGAAACGAAATACCCGGTCGCTCCATTCCCATTTTTTCCATCATTTCGTCGCATTTGCAACATGCATCAGCCCTCGCTCACCGGCTTCTTCGCCCGGAAACACGCAGCCTTTCATCTCTGCATTCATAAACACAGCGCAATCAGATCCATATTCAAGACCATGGCTTTTCCAGAAACGGATGCTTTGGATTGCGGCAGAATGTACAGCCGCACAAGTTGAATCATCCATTTTCAACCGTCAGAACCGGTGAGCATGGTCAATCGGTAACCCTATAGCCAGTTGTTTCATCTGACCACATGGGTAAAGCACATCGTTTGTATCGATGGGGTCGCAGATTCGAGTCCTCTTGCGACCGCCACTATCCGTCTGAAGAGCAAGGGATTTTCCTTGCAATTTTGGTCGCCGCTTTTCTGTTTTGAGAGTGCTGACCAAATTGCGTCACAGCCCTCCCTTCGATCGGCAACAGCCCGATCCCGCACGGCGGCAACAAGTGCCGCGTTTAACTGCAAGGCGGTTACCCAGTCCTTTGGAAGCAATCTTCTCCAGCGGAGAGTTGTCTTTTTTCATGAAGATGCTTTACATGGAAATCGTGCAATGTGGCATTCATTGACTCCGGAGAAATGCCTTTGGAACGCTACCGGGTCTGATTGTCCCGAATGACGGTCATGTTTGAATCGGGATTCTTTTTCTTCATATCCCTCATATCGTCATGAAAGCTGTTGCGCAAACACAGCGATTCATGCAGCCATAGCCGGTGGAGTTTCCTCTCTTTGCCCATTTCAGCGCAACGGGGTAGCGCTTCGTGTTTGCATTTCAGTCGGACCCATAGCGGTAGACAACGATGAGCATCGCCTGCGGGTTTTTATACCAGGCGCTGCTGAAACCACCGGATTGCGTCTTTAGCCATTCCTCCGTGACCTGCGGCAGCAAGATCACTGCGTTTTCATAATCGCTGCGGTTCTCAAAGCGCATGGCAAAGGACCCGTCTCCCTGAGCTGCCATCTTGTCAAGCCGCTTCCTGTACTCGGTTTTCCAATCGCCGCGAACCATGCCTTCCGGGCAGGAGATTTGATAAAAATCATACCTGGTCGAATTGCAGACCGGCAGCGTCCACCGTTCCTCGAGCTCCTCGTCAATGATGCGGCCGATATTCATCTGTGAATCCGTCAGGTTAAAATATTGCAGATATTGCAGGCTCAGATTCTTCAGGATGGAAACCTGCGCTTCATCAACGTTCTCCCAGGTGGAGTCATCCCAGGTAGGATCGCAGGCGTACCATGCCCCGTCCAGCATGACGCAGCACCACATATGCCCCGTGGGGGAGACGATTCCGTTTTCCATGGTGTTTCCCCAGATTGTGCAGCTGTCGATGCCATAGTAGCGGCACGCCAGCACAAATCCCCTTGCATAACCGGCGCATTTCACATCTCCGCCCAGTAACGCGTTATCCGCAAAGGCGCTGCGTTCCACTTCCATGCTATAATCGTTGTATTCAATCAGATACCTGTAAATGGACAGCTCATGCTCATAATCCGTGAGTCCAAAATCGCTGCGCAGCGCCAGCCCGGCCAGGCTGTCGAGCAGGTCTTTGTAAATCGATTCGAATTTCTCCTGCTCCAGGCTGTACACGGGCATGTAGGCCGCAAACAGCCCGGTCTGCACGTTGGTGGAGTAGGAAGAGGAGCCCTCCACCTGAAGCTGAATCAGTTCGGGGCAATCATAGATCAGCACATCATGGACCCGTTTATATTCTTCCGTGGTGAAGTCGTATCCGACGGCAGAGATTTTCTCTTCAAAGCTGCTGATCCCGTCATAAAGCAGGCTGAAAAGCTGCTTTTCTCTGCGGGTAAGCTGCCCGTAATAGTAGCGCAGGCTGGATGGATACAGGGAAAACTGCCGGGAGGACGGCTCGGTGGCCAGCGCCGGCTCGGCGGTGGGCGAGGGCGAGGCGGTCGGAGCCGTTGTGGATATCGCCGCCTTGCGCGTGATCACGGGCGCAGGGGTGCTGGTGGGCGTGACGGCGGGGGTGCTGGTAGGCGTGGCAGTGGGTGTGGGCGCGAGGACGGCCGGCGGCGTCTCAAGGGTTTCCGGCGAGAGCAGCGTAACGTTTATCGGGCTGCTCAGCACAAAGTCAGCGCCATTGAGCGGATAGTAAAAGCCCATGCACTGTAGTTGTTCTCCGGCTCTGCTGCCGGGCATAGCGACAGAGGCGGTGAGCGTGGCGCTTGTCTGAGAGAAGATCATCTCCGCGGCGCTGATGTTTTGCTTCTCCTCTCCCTCGCCGCCCAGCAGGAAGCCGCCCAGGTAGACCATGTTGGGGTCGAGCCCGTCCAGCTCATAGCTTATGGCCAGTATGATGGACCCTCCATCGCCGGCAAACTGCCGTACCACAACGTCGTTCCCGGCCCGCTGCGCCTCAGGAGCGGCCTCGATCAGCAATTCTCCTCCAATCACGGCCCAGGCCCGCAGCTGTGTGCGGTCGGCGTCATCCGGCAGCTTTCCGGAAAAGGCGCAGCCGTCCGCCTCCGGGGAGACGATTCCATTCGTATCGGCCGCTGTGATTCTGCCGTCCGGCCCCACCGCCAGCACGCCGCACGCCGTCGCCACGCCCTGGTCAGTGGTATAGGAATAGGTCAGGCCGTCCTGGGCAGTCCGGTTCCGGAAGGCTGTTGTTTCCCGGGCAAGCGGGGCGCTCCACAGAAGGGCCAGCACGACGAGCAGGCCTGCCGCAATGAGCAGCGCGGGCAATGCAAAGCGGGGAAGCGAAGAACGCTTCCCGCTTTTCTTTTCAAGTACCTTCAGCTCCTCACCGGACTCAAAACCCCACTCGTCCATGCTGCCTCCTGATGGTTCAACGGTTCTTCTTCATCAATACAAGACCGAAGCAGGAGAACGCAGCCGCCTCGTTCAGCCAGGTCCCGGTCTCCGGCAGGATCAGCAGCAGCACTGCCGCGACGCCCATGAGCACGGACAGCACCGGCTGAAAGCGCCGCTGCCCGCGACGGCTGAGCATCAGGGTCAGCGCCACACCGATCGCCAGTCCCTCGGCTACCAGCATGATCGCGCTGGTCCACAGCGAGGAGCGCCAGCTTTCCGACCGCGAATGGGATGACGCTTCCCGCAGCACATCTTTAATAATGATGGGTTCCGGTGTGGGGGTAGGCGCCAGCGTAGGCGTAGGCGAGGGTGTGGGTTCGGACTGACTGGCCAGCACGAGGGTTTCGTGCAGTTTGTCCACATCCTTTACTTCCAGCAGCATGCCGCCGGTTTCCTTCACGATTTCTTCCACGGCTGGTGTCGTTCGGGTGGTAATCTGCAGGCATGACAAGCTGGCATTGTTGTCATGAAACAGCTGTATGAAGGTTTCCGCCGTCTCATCTTCAATGTCTGAGCTGCCGTCCGTGACAAGGATCACGCGGGTTGCTCTGTCGGCGGGCAGGTCTGTGTCACTGATCATCTGCAACGCTTCCTGGATTGGCAGCACAAAGTCGGTGAGCCCCTGCGGAATCTGTCCGATAACGTCCTGCAGATCCGTGTCCTGCCGATTTCCCAGGGGCGCGGGATTGGAGCTGCCTATAATTTCGTGCGTGAATGCAACCGCGCCCACATACACATCGTCCGGCGTGGCTTCCAGAAAGGCGTTCACAGCATTCACGCATTCCACGTTGTAACGGCCCTCCATGGAGCCGCTTTTATCCAGCAGCAGAATATAGTTGTACTGAGGAGGCGCCACATAGGGCGTGGGCGTCGGAGCAGGCGTAGGCGTAGGCGTTGCCTCCACCGGCTTGTACATGCTGAATCCGCTGACAACCTCTCCGAAGCACCCGATAATAAAGCATACCAGCACGGTTACCGCCGCCACACCCAGCTGTCCCTTCCGGCTGTAGCTGGGGGTCATCGCGGAGTTTATCTTTTCCAGCACCAGCGCCGTCAGCATCACCGTCAGCGCAGGCAGCGCGAATGTGCAGCCCAACAGCAGCGCCCCGCGCTGGGGGATATCGCGCGTAAGCCATGCCATGCCAAAGCTGGCGCCTGCCGTCAGCAGCAGCGACAGCAGCGCGAGGGGGATGTGCAGCCCTCCTCCTCCGTTCCGTTGCTGCTTTTGAGGCGCCGAGGACCCATCGTCAAAAAACCCGTCTCCGCCCGCGCTCGTGCCAAACGCTCCCGCATCCGAAGAAGAGAAATCAGAATCAAACCATCCGTTGTTCGCGTTCATGGCAAAGCAACCTTTCCATTAGAAGTTTTCATTGAATGAACGTGTCAGCGTCAGAATCACGGTACAGGTATTGTCGATGCGGATGTATACCGGAGAGCTGCTCAAAGGCATCCGGCCCGCCGCCCTGATGCTGCTGCCGCTGCATCCCACGGTGGCGCCGGGCGTTTTGCTCCCGACATTCAGCACGGCAAGCGCCTTTCTGTTGGCGGGCAGGAGCGTCGCGCTGCGCAGCCACCGCGCATGGGATGCGGAGAATACCGGCTGCTGGGCCGCAAGGGCCAGCTCCAGCAGGGATACGCCCTTTTTGCCATATCTGCGAAGCGGCAGCATGGCTTGAGGTTGATGCGCGTATTCCAGGTCGTCCGTGATATACATGCCCACGCACAGATCCTGGAACGAGGGCTTGCGGGACCAGAGAATCAGCAGAATCAGCGCTGCCAGCGCCGCGCAGACGAGCAGGATGACGCCGGTGATCAGAAGGACCCGCATCATCAGCGACGTGATGGACACCTGGATGGTTCGGATGGTCTCGGCGTCGCCGTCAAAAGCGCGAACGATGACCTCGTAGTCGCCGCAACGGGTGAACACGACGTCAAAGGGGTCTTCCTCCGCCAGTGTGTAGCCGTTTTCCTGCATAGGCAGCGTTTTTTCGTTTTGCGTTACGGTCACCGCGTCCTGCGCGCCGCCGGTCACCGTCAACGTATACTTGAGCGGCTGACCCTTTCCCTCGGCCCAGTCCTCGTCCACGAACCATTCGGAAACATTCGTGTTCCCATCCGCGACAAATTGGGACAGATTGCAGGCGAAGGCCTGTCCGAACAGGTCCTGCGCCTCGCAGGTGGCAAGCTGGACGGCCTCTACCCCATCGCGCAGCCTGGGCGCGCGGTTGCCAACCTCGATGGTGATGCCCCCGTCCGGCACGTTGCTCATCAGGCCCGACAGCTGTGCGCCGTAGCACTGGATGTCCGAATCAAAGCGGATGGTGTATGTAGTTGCAACGTCGGTGGCGGGCAGAGGAATCCGCAGGATCATCCCCTCCCCGTCCTCCTGCCGCGTTACGGTGGCGGTGGCGGTTTCCTGCTCCTCCTCCTCGTCTTGCCGCACCCTGGTAATGGTGTAGTCAACGTTGCAGGCAAAATCACCCAGGCCGTATTGCTCCAGGCAGTCAAACAGGGGCTGGACCAGGGTATCGTCGCTCAGCTCAAGGCAGAGGCTGTTTCCCTCTCCGATTGCGGCCGTGGCCTGCCCGCCGGCGAGCGTCACCCCGCCGCCCGAAACGGGCTCCATCCTCAGCCGGATGAGCAGTTTTGCAAAATCCAGCTGTTCGATGACCAGCGTTGCCTCCTCCGACACGGCTCCATAGGGGTCCGTAGCTACGAGCCCCAGCGTGGTTTTGATCTGATCTCCCGCTTTGGGCGAATAGTGCACCACCCCATCTATGAGGGCCAGCGCCAGCTGGTCCGAAGAAAGGCTGTCCTTTGAAATGCTGTCGAACGCCTTTCCCTGCGGGTCGACGGTCTCGCAGCTGACGATTTCAAAGGTCAGCGCATCTCCGTCGGCGTCTTCAAACAGCATGGCGGCATCCACCGTCAGCTCGCGCACGCTTTGCCCCGGCACGTTGATAAAAGCATATTGCGCGGGTACGTCGGCTTGCGCCTCAGGCACGCGGTTTTCGATCGTGACGTTGAGCGCGTCGCCCGTGAGCACGACGCCGCTTTGCCCCGTCAGGCTCAGAGACGGCACAAGCGTAGCTTCTCCCGGAAGCAAGGCGCTTCCCGAAAGGCGGATGTTCCAGCACAGATCGCCCTGCTCGTTTTCACCAGCCGCTTCATAGGTAAAATCCTGCTGTGCCACAAGGGGTGTGCCGTTGACCGAAAGGCCGGGAATCCATTGTTCGGCGGATGGCATTCCCGCCAGCTCATTGTGCAGGTACAGCTTCAGGCTCTGTTCGTCCCGTTTCCAGGACACGTCCTGATTTTCGCTTTCCAGCCAGGCATGATACGTTTCCCGGGCATCCGGAATCAGCAGATAGGGATACATCGTCAGCGCCGGCGATTCCTTCTGGCGGCCGGCAAAGCGCACATGGATCTCATAGCTGCCCGCCGGCAGATCCTGCACATACACCACAGCGATATTTTCCAGCACCGCAACCGTCGTGCCGGACACCGGCACCGGGGTTGCTGTCGCCGCTGGGTCGTCCATTGTCTCGGGCGTCACCGTCGCCGCCGGGTCGTCCGTTGTCTCGGGCGTCACCGTCGCCGCGGTGTCGTCCGTTGTCTCGGGCGTCGCCGTCGCCGCCGGGTCGTCCGTTGTCTCGGACGTCGCCGTCGCCGCCGGGTCGTCTGAACCGATGGACTGCGGCGTTTCTGGCGGAGCAGTGGTAATCCACGCCGTTTCAGTGTCCAGCTTGAGCGGCACGTCGCTGCTGACAAACAGCAGCGCGTCACTCTTTTCGCCCCAGGGCTGGTGTGTATAGGAAAAGCGCCATTCATACGCTTCTTCGTCCACCGCCTCGGCTTCGACGGCGCCAGCGTCTATCGACAGCTGCGAAGCGCCCTTCAGGTACCCGGCGTTCAGCTTAAGCGGCAATGTGGCCGC
>USFL01000073.1 GCA_900553905.1 uncultured Eubacteriales bacterium
CGTGGATGTGCATGCCTACGAGGGCAGCCGCAAGTACTGCGTGGTCAACAACTCCGCCAATCCCCAGCTCACCACCGTCTACCGCGGCGACGGCACCTCCTTCTCGCTGGAGATGGCCCCGGGCGGGATTCAGTGGTTCGATATGGAATAATAGAGAAGCGAAAAACGCGCTTCCGGCATCCAGCCGGGAGCGCGTTTTTGGTTGTCGAGCACTCTGTTTCCCATCAGTGGGAGGCTTTTTTGTCTGCGACCCGCTGCCTCCGCCGGTACTCGCTGGGATTCAGCCCCGCCACGCGCTTGAACGCCTGCGAAAAATAGCTGGGAGAGGAAAAGCCGCACAGGATGGCGATGGCGTCCTGGCTGTGGTCGGTGGTGGTGAGCAGGTGACGCGCCTCATGGATGCGCCGCTGGCAAAGGTACTGCATGGGGGAGATGCTGAAATAGGTGTGGAACGTGCGCGACAGGTAATACTTGCTGATGCCCGCTTGCTGCGCCAGCCAGTCCAGGGTGATTTCCTCCTGGAAATGTTCGTCGATCAGGCGCTTGGCTTCGGCGCAGCCGCTGGAGATGCGGGCCGTGTCCTCGCGTGATACGTCCATGATCGCGCGCCGGCCCAGCTTGAGCAGCAGCACGTCCAGAATGCTCGCGCAGACCTCCAGATAATCCGCCTGCTCGCTGCTGAGCTCGCGCAGGATGTCCTGAAAATAGGGCAGCAGCACGCGCTGGTTCGCCCGGTCGTCCAGCAGCACATAACGGGGATGGCCTCCGTCGGGGCCGTGAAACACCACGCGGTTGAGGCCGATGACGATGTATTCCAGCGGCTCCTGCGCCGAGGACAGCTCCGTATGCATCACATAGGGATTGATCAGAAAGCAGTCTCCCGGCTGCAGGGGCAATGTGGCGTCCACGATTTGTAGCATGCCGCGCCCGCGCGTCACATAGAACAGCTCGGCGTGGGCATGGCTGTGCAGAACCGAGCTCCAGGAGCTGTCGTAGCGGGAAATGGAGCAGTACATCAGCCACACGCCCTGCCGGCTGAACACGGGCTGTTTGGCGTCGTATCGTATGCTTTCCATGCGGAAATCCCCCTTTGCATGGGCGGAGATGCTACAGCAGCGTAATCCCCGCCTCGCGGCAGCGGCTGC
Organism: uncultured Eubacteriales bacterium; assembly: GCA_900553905.1. GTDB lineage: Bacteria > Bacillota > Clostridia > Christensenellales > Aristaeellaceae > Limiplasma > Limiplasma pullistercoris. The sequence continues at coordinate 1,146 of USFL01000073.1, forward strand.
GCGTAGCCGCATCCCAGATGGAGGACTGGACCTCTCCGATGTGGGCCTTGCCAAGCAGCAGCATGCACATGCGGCTTTGGCCAATGCCCCCGCCGATGGTCAGGGGCAATTCGCCGTCCAGCAGCATGCGGTGGAAGGGCAGGCTGCGGCGGGCATCGCAGCCGGAGAGCGTCAGCTGACGGTCCATGGATTCGCTGTCCACACGGATGCCCATGGAGCTGAGCTCGATGGCCTGGTCCAGCAGCGGGCTGTAGTAGAGCAGGTCGCCGTTGAGGTTCCAGTCGTCATAGTCGGGTGCGCGGCCGTCATGCGGCTGCCCGTTGGACAGCTTGTGGCCGATGCCCATGAGGAACGTGATCGGGTGCTCCCGGACAAAGGCGTTTTCCCTCTCCTTGGCGGGTAGGTCTGGGTAGCGGTCCAGCAGCTCCTGCGAGGTGATGAAGGTCACATCGTCGGAGAGCTGGGTGCGCAGGCGCGGATAGCGTCCGTTGACCAGCAGCGAGGTGTCGCTGATGCAGCGCACGATATCGCGCACCGTGTCCTGCAAAAAGCGCACGGTGCGCATCTCGCGGGTGATGACGCGCTCCCAGTCCCACTGGTCCACGTAGATGGAGTGCAGGTTGTCCAGCTCCTCGTCGCGCCGGATGGCGTTCATGTCGGCGTAGATGCCCTTGCCGGTATGAAAGTCGTAGCGATAGAGGGCCATGCGCTTCCACTTGGCCAGCGAGTGCACCACCTGCGCCCCCATGCCCGCCGCCGGAATATCGAAGGAAACCGGGCGCTCCACGCCGTTGAGGTCGTCGTTGAGGCCGGAGGCCGGGTCCACGAACAGCGGCGCGGATACGCGCTTGAGATTCAGCGCCTGGGCCAGATGGTCTTGAAAGGTGCGCTTGATCAGGCTGATGGCAGCCTGCGTTTCGTACAGGGACAGCGCCGGCTCGTAACCGGCGGGGATGACGGTATGGTTCATGGGAATCGTCTCCTTACTTGAGCAGAATTCATTTGCGGGATTTGCCGCCCGACAGCGCCTTGAGGATCACCTGGGCCACGCCTCCGGCCTCCGAAGGCACACGGCGGCCGCGCAGGTACAGGCCCGTTACGCGGATATCGCCGATGCTCTGGGGCGGGATGGTGAGCGGGTCCGCGTCCAGCAGGGTAAAGTCCGCCCTCTTGCCGGGCGCGAGGGTGCCTCGTGTCTTTTCATCAAAGCTCAGCCAGGCGGCGTTGCGCGTGCGCATGAGCAGGGCTTCATAGGGCGTGAGCCGCTGGGCGGGGTTGGGATGATTGACCGCCAGGTGCATGCCGCGGATGGGGTTGGGGCGGGTGCAGGGCGCGTCCGACCCGTCGGCGATGACGATGCCGCGGTCCCACATGGATCGAAGCGGGTTGAGATCGTCGGCGCGGTCGCCCAGGATGGCGCGGAGGTAGCGGTCCGGCTCCTGCGCCCAGTCGATAAAGGGCGCCTGTACCGCCAGGCACAGCCCCAGCGCCGCGATGCGGTCCAGCTGCGCGGGCGAAACCATGCAGCAGTGAATCATGATGTGCCGGTGGTCCGGGCGGGGCAGGTCATGAAGCGCCGCCTCGTAGGCGGTGATGCACTGCTCCACCGCCGCGTCGCCAATGGCGTGCATGGTGATCTGCAAGCCTGCGCGGTTGGCGGCGATGGCAAAGGCGTTGACCTGCTCCTGCGTGTAGTTGAGCACGCCGCGGTTGTCCGGGTTGTTTGCGTAGGGCGCGAGCAACGCCGCGTCCTCGGAGCCGAAGCAGCCGTCCAGCGCCAGCTCAAAGCAGCCGCCGATGCGCTTCATGCGGCGCTTTTGCACCTTGGCAACGTCCATGGTCTGGAAGAAGATGCGGAAGGTCTGCGGCAGGCCGCCCTCCAGCATGCGCAGCATATCGACGTCCATGTCGCGCGGATAGCCCACGCCTTCGACCGCATGTACCAGGCCGATGCCGGCGGCGGTCAGCGCCGAGGCGCCCTTGGCCAGCCCGCCGATGATGCTCAGGGGGCTGAGCCTGGCCGTGACCTCGTTCACGCCGTTGTAAAAGGCGTTCTGGTACAGCCAGCCGTCCTCGTGGAAACCGGGATCGCCCGTCACCTTCGGGCTGAAGAAGGCCATCATGGCCGAGTTGCACACGGCAGCATGCCCGTCGTACTTGACGATGATGAGCGGCCGCGCGGTCCAGCGGTCCAGGTCCTCGCGTGCGGGCAGGCGGCCCTCCCGCACCAGGTGGCCGCACGCGCCGAAACCGATGAGCAGCTTTTCCCGCGGATGCGCCTCGGCGTAGGTGCGCACGATGGCCGCCGCCTCGTCAAAGCTGTGGGCGTCGGAGATGTTGAAGGTATTCTCAAACATGGAGAAGCTCTCAAAGTGCATGTGCGTATCGCCAAAGGCGGGCACCGCCACCGCGCCGTTCAGGTCCACACGCGGCAGGGAAGCATACTCGGCGGGCAGGTCATTCCCCAGCCACAGGATGCGGCCATCCGAACCTACGGCCATTCTGGGAAAGACCTCACCCTCGGCTTCGCAGGTGATAAAGCGGGCATTTTCAAAGACCGGCATGGAACACCCTCCTTTTTTACGGCGTTGAAAGCTGCTATCAGCATAGCACGTTATGGTACATTCGTCAAAGGGGGATTGGCAGCGGATACCGCAAAGCATAGGAAATACCGGCGCTATGCAAGCTGTCCGGGCAGCTTGAGCCGCTGCTTGGGCGGAAAGGACGCGTCAAAGCGCAGCGCCTCCGCCTCGTCCACCAGGTAGCCCTCCGGCGTGCGGTATGCGCCGGAGATGCCTTGGAGATACCCCGGCACAAGCTCCTTGAGCAAAAAATAGGGCGGAGCATCGGGCTCGTCGTTGTAGCGGATGCCGGTTCCGGCGGCGGGCACAAAGCCGGACTTCCCATAAAAGGCCGGGTTGCCCTCGATGCATACCGCCTTTGCCCCAAGTGCCGCCGCCCGCGCCAGCGAATCCTCCAGCAGGGCCTTGCCCAGGCCGCGGCGCTGATATTCGGGCAAGATGCTGATGGGGCCGAAGGTCATCACGGGCAGGAGCGGCCCGCTGTCGGAATGGATGGCGGCATGCACGTACATGATGTGCCCCACGAGCTGGCCGCCCATTTCCAGCACCAGGTCCAATTCCGGCACAAAGCCTTTCCGGCCGCGGTAGCGGTGCACCAGATAATGTTCCAGACAGCCGGGACGGTATACGTTCCAGAAGGCCTCCCGCGTGAGGGCTTCCACTGCGCGGTAATCGGCCGGGGTTTCGGGACGGATAAGGAAATCTGCCATGTTCGTTGCCTCCGTTCGGATGTTTTCAGTCGGGGCGGGCCTGCGGTTCCCCCACAGGGATGTCAATGCGGGTCAGGTATTCGCTGTCGCTGCGGGCGGTCATGCTGTCCAGCACGCAGGTTTCATAGGATGCGTCCAGCGGATGCAGCCCCCGCCGCCCGATGGCGCTCAGCATGAGGCGGTAGGTGTCGCCCGTCTGGCTGTAGGGGCCCGCGTGCAGGCAGCGCGCGTACAGCCCCGCCGGGCGCGGACGGCACAGGCGCGTCCGGACGGCCCGGTGCAGCGGAAAAAACACCTCGCACACCTCGGTGAAACGCCCTTCGGCCATGGCTTCCCGGCTCACGCGCGTGCCCATCTGGTACAGATAGGGCAGCTGGCGGTCGTGCGCCAGACGCAGAAGCGACTTAAGGGCAATGTCCGTCTCAAGCGTGCCGCCCGGTGGCGCGACCGGTCGCGCTGCGACCCATCCTTCCGGCAGGGTTTCAAAGCGCACCTCGCCGGGCGTTTCCAGCCGTTCCAGCTCGCCGATTTTTACATTCAGGCGGGTGAGCGCGGCGGACAGGCGGCGCTGGCGGGCGGCGAGCGCTTCGCGCTGTCGGCGCAGGACATCCAGCGCATCCGAGGGGTCCGGCAGGAACAGAAATGCGCGGATTTCCTTCAGGCTCAGCCCCATGTCCTTGAGAATCAGAATATGGTCCAGCATTTCCAGCTGGTCCGCGCCATAGTAGCGGTAGCCGTTGTATGGGTCCTTTTCATTGGGCGAAAACACGCCCGTACGGTCGTAAAAAATCAGCGTCTGCTTGGAAATGCCGTTGAGGCGCGCCAGCTCGCCGGTGGTAAAACGGGGCTTCATGACGGACCTCCTTCCGCTCAAAAGGGGGGTTGACAATATTGTTACTATATCCTTTATGATAAGTCCTGTCAATGAAACCCTATTGGATTTGGAAAGGATGGATTCCATGAACATCCGCCGGGAGACGGCCCGGTATGCCACGCTGGCGCTGGGAGCGGCCATACTGGCCTTCGGACTGTATAACGTGCACAGCCAGAGCCACATCACCGAGGGCGGCGTGCTGGGCATGACGCTGCTGCTGGAGCACTGGCTGGGCGTTTCGCCCGCCGTGTCGGAGGTGGCGCTGGACGTGATCTGCTATGCGCTGGGCCTGCGCTATCTGGGCAGGGCGTTCCTTCCCCACGCGCTGGCGGCCACCGGCTGTTTCGCCCTGTTCTATGCGGTGAACGAGAGAGTCGGTTACACGCTGCCCGATTTGGGCGGCATGCCCCTTGTGGCCGCGGTGGTGGGCGGCGTGTTTGTAGGCGTGGGCGTAGGTCTGGTGGTACGCGCGGGCGGCGCGGCGGGCGGCGACGATGCGCTGGCGCTGGTTCTCTCCAAAAAGCTGGGCTGGAAGCTTCCCACAGCGTACCTTGCGACGGATTTGACGGTGCTGCTGCTGTCGCTCAGCTATATCCCGCTGCTGAAGATCGCGTGTTCGCTGGTCACGGTGACGATCTCTTCGTTCTTGATCGGCCGGCTGGAGCAAAAGGGAAAGAGCGCAGCGAGGTAAAACGGGCGGCCGCCCCTCTGGCGCGGCCGGCCGTTTTGCGGTATAATGACACGGTTCCCCACCAAACGCGGCGCATGGCGCCGGAAGGAGCTGCGCATGAAGATATCCAAGCAGGACGCGCTTACCTGGTTTCGCTTTTTTGCCGAGCTGCCGGAGGACGAGGACCTTCTGCCCCGCCAGCAGGAGATCGCCTGGGCGGTGTTTTCACAGATCGAGGAGGCGGTGGACGAGCGCTTCCGGCAGTTGAAAGCGCAGATTCCGGGACTCAAGACGATCGGCGGCCGCACCTTCTTTGTCGGCGACGAGCGGCGGTTTTCCGCCGGATGCCGCTCCTGCCTCACGGGCACGGGTCTGAGCGCCGTACGCAAGACCAACAAATGCAACCTGCAATGCAAATTCTGCTATGACTACGGCGTGATGGACCAGCTCCCGTCCGTGGGCGAGGGCATGTGGGAAATCGGCGGCACAAAGTTCCGGGCGGAGGATGTCGACCTGCTTCTGTCCATTCAGCAGAAGCCCACCGGCATTTCGTATGTGTATCTGGAGCCCTTCATGGAGATCGAGGAATACGGCCCCATCATTCGCCGGTTCCATGAGGCGGGCGTGTATCAGCACATGTATACCAACGGCACGCTGGCCAACGAGCACAACCTTTCCGAACTGGGCCGCGCCGGCCTGAACGAGCTGCGCTTCAACCTGGGCGCGTCCGGCTGCGCGGACGGCGTGATCGAGGCCATGTGCATCGCCAAGCGACATATCCCCTTCGTGGGCGTGGAAACCCCCATGACCCCGGAGCTCTACAAAACCTTTCTGCGCAAGAAGGACGACATCCTCTCCACGGGCATCGACTTCATCAACCTGGCGGAGCTGCATCTCAACCCCAACAACATCGGCAACTACTGGGGCGAGAATCTCTATCTGTGCCGCCGGGGCTATGTATCGCCCGTGTGGAGCCGGGAGCTGACGCTCAAGCTGATGAAGCAGGCGGATGAGGAAGGCTGGGCCCCCGTCGTGCATGACTGCTCCAACCATACCAAATTCGCCCGCGACCTCAACCTGCGCGCCAGGGAAGGCGGCTGGTTCGGGGCCAGCAGCTATGGCTGCGAATTCGACCGCCTGCCCTATGAGGCGTTTTTGCCCATTCTGAGCGATCCGGATTTTGTATTCCTCAAGGAGGAACCCCTGCCCGACGGATACCGTCCGGGAGATCTGGTGCTGTAAGCCGGTCTGCGAAACAGGAGGCGCGCGCCGCAATC
>USFL01000074.1 GCA_900553905.1 uncultured Eubacteriales bacterium
CCAAGACAGGGTAAGCCTGTTCAGGATTATCCAAGACTGGATTTTCCCGTTCAGGTTTTCCCGGTTTAGGTTCCGGCGGTCTGGGCTGCTCCAGGATCGTGTACTCGATGGCGCCGAGCTGACCGTTTGCGTTGCGGACCCGCTGGCGGATCACATAACCGTGTTCCTCCAGCTCCCGCACCCCGGCGCAGATGCTGTCAACGCCATCTTTGCAGATCCGAGCCAGCCCCTTGGTGGTATAGTCCCATTCCTCCGGCAAGGAGAGCATGAGGGAGAGAAGGCCCTTCGCTTTCAGCGAGAGCGACTTGTCCCGCAGGTGATGGTTGGACATCACCGTGTAGTCGCGGGTTTTCTCAATGCGGAATACCGCCATGTTGGATACCTCCTTCCTTCGGTTTTGAAAAGTGTTCGTTTCGGCGGATTTTTGCCCCTGTATCACCACCCCGCCTCCCATGAGGGAAAGGATATAGGTGGCCTCGCTTGCGCCGCCCAAAGGCGAAAAAACAGGGGATTTCCCACCCTAAAACGCACACTGGATTTAGGGACAGAAAAAGGGCGGCTGTTTCAAAACAGTCGCCCTAATGTGGGGGGATATACAAGATATTTTTCTGTTCGGATGCCAGAAAACCATTGATATTACTGGGTTTTTCAAAAAGTTCTGTATCGCCACTCGCACCAAAAATCCGTGAAATCATCTGGTTTCACGGATTCTTTCTTTTTTCTGCAACGGGCGCGCGGCACAATCAAGCTTACGGTCCCTGCATCGTTTCGCTGGAAAAGGAGCGCGGTTGCTTTGCGTTTGCCGGCGGCAGGGCACCGTATCATCAAAGGGGGCCGGGTCCATGTGCGATACCGGAAAAATCGGCTGCTGCGGCGCGTACTGCGGGACATGCCGCGAATTTCTCAAAACCTGCAAGGGATGCAAGCTGGGGTATCTGGATGGCTCGCGGGATTTGTGCCGGGCCAGATGCGGCATGAAGGTCTGTTGCCTGACCAAGGGGCATATTACCTGTGCGGACTGTGAAAGGCTGGATTCCTGCGAGACCCTGCAAGGCTTTCTCCGCCACCCCGGCTACAAGTATTCCAAATACCGCTAGGCATTGGCGTTTATCCGCGCCCACGGCTATACCGCATATATGAAAGCGGCGGAACACTGGAAAAACGCATATGGGAAGTTCGAATGAGCTTTCCCGGGGAGGATAAAAGCGGCCTGAAAACCAGCGCTGTCAGGCAGATGGAAGCCTTCACTCCGTTTCCAGCAGCGTCATCCGATGCGTGGCGAAAAAGTCACGAGCCACTTCGGTTCCCGGCTTCCCTTCGTACATATAGGCTCTCCAGGTGGGGCTAAAAGCGTCCGAAAATACAGCGTCGTTCCATAGAAACGTGCATTGCTCAAGGCTGCGCTCATAGTCGGCAAGCGACTGCTCGCTTACGTCCCAGCGGATGCTCTCAATCTGGCGCAATTTCTCTTGCCTGAGCCGCTCCTGCTCCTCAAGCTCGCGCTTTTCCGCACCCTCCGCCGCCTCGATGCGCGGCTTGAGCCGCTCGATCTCGGCGGCGTAGTGCTCCTTCATCAGCAGGTAGGTGCTGTACTCCGCAGGCGACACGTCCCCGTAAAACATGGCGCCATCCCTCTCCGGCTGATGGCTTGCGTAAAAGGCAAGCCACTCGATGGCCAGCTCCTTTTGCGTGGAATAGGGATTGACCACAAACAGCGTCCCATCGCACAGGAGCAGCGCGCGGTCCTGCGAGGGCAAAGTGAGCGCCATGGGCACAAAATCGGAAACGGGTTCGCCGTTGGAATAGAGGCGCCGGCCGGGATGGAAGGAAGCATATACGGAGAAGAGGTAGGAGGGCTCGCCGTTGAGGCGGGTGGTGGCGAAGCGCTCGTTCATGTCGCCATAGGGCACTTGGGGACTGCTTTCGGGAATGGAGGCGCAGGCGAGGGTCAGCTTGTCCAAAAGCTGCGCCAGGTCCGCTTCATAGCGGGGAATGGCCGACGCATCCTGCGCCATCAGCGTATAATACTGCTCCCTGAGCCGGCTGAACAGCGTAGCCTTGAAGCTGTCAATGCCAAGCCCGTCGCCAAAGGGCGTGATGCCCGCCCGCAGCGCCGCTTCGCCCACGCGCTCGTCCCATTCGATCAGAAAATCCAGCAATTCCATATAGGTGGAGGGCATGTCCTCCGGTGTCAGCCCCAGCTGGATGAGTGCGTATTGGCTGTAGCCCAGGGTGAATTGGCTGACATTCCTCATTACGGCGGCAATCTCGTCACCGTCCATCACTGTCTCATGGAAAAAGGGTCGGCAGGCTTCGGTACGGTCCCGGAGCAGCGGGGAGCCGTTGAGCGGGGTATAGTAGCCCTTTTCAAGGGCTCGCCGGGTATTGTGCCCTGCGGGCAGTTCGAAGATGTCAATTTCGTCCGACTGTAGCGTCATGTGCTGGGCAAACAGGGCCAGGGCATCGTAAGAACTCGTTTGGCGGTATTTCACGGCGATCTGCGGATGGGCCTGGGCAAATTCCCGCTCGATCCAGCTCTCCGGGTAGTCGCAGGAGATCATGAGGGGCTTGAGCTGCGCCTGCGCCAAGGTGGACAGGGCATATACGGCCTGGTCCTGCAAAAGCAGCAGGCGGCCATCCTGCGCAAGCGCCCTGCCGCCAAACGACAGGAGGGGAAGATAGGTTACCACCTCGCAGGCGTTGCCTGCGGAAAGGGCAAGCAGCTCCTCCCCGGACTCGACCAGCACGCGGTCGCGCCATGGGTCATACAACAGCCCATGGACGGGAGCGCCATTCAGACCCTCGCTGTCGTACAGCGGCACGAAGGTCTCCGCGGCGGGGTCAAAGTCCGTAATTCGCCACTGCTCGTTGGGAAGGGCCTCCAGAAGAAGCAGATGACCATCCCGGTAGCGGGCAATCTCGGTCACATCGCTTTGCGGATCGACCGGGCTGCGCGCACCGGTGGCCATGTCAAAGCGGAAAAGGGAAGCCTGCACACCGCCGTCCGTCAGGCCCATGAGCAGATACAGCGATTCGCCGCAAACCGCGCCGGAGCGCACGAAGGGAAGGCCGGCCTGCTCCTCGGCGGAAAAGAAATCCAACCGCGAAAGGCCGTGAAGCGCCGCGCCGTCCTGTGCAATGTCCACGCGGTAGAGCGAACCGTTCAGCTCATTGAGGCCATAGAGCGCTTCCCCGTCGCTGAAAAGCAGGCTGATGAGGGAGGCCTCCTTTTGCAGCCAATCCGGAACGGGCTCATCCTTGCCGATGCCGTGAAAACGCAGCGCCTGCGCAGGGATGAACTCATATTCGGGGCTGGCGTTGCGAAGCGGCAGAGGCGTGGCCTGCCGGGTTTCCAGATCGAGCTCATACAGGCTTTTGGCGGTAGAGAGCAAATACGTCGCGTCATCTGCCACGATTGAACAGAAGATTTCCTGACGCCCTTCGGGGCTTTGAATGCCCGAAACGACGAAGCCTTCTGCCAGCGTGGCCGGACCCGGAATGCAGATCAGAAGAAATGCAAAAAGCAGCAGCATCCTTTTTTTCATGGCTTCTCTTCCTTCCTTTCGTTTCCTGCCGCTGGGAAACGAGCGCTTTTTCAGGAATGCCCTCTTGATGATTAGACGGAGTTGCAATGCTTTTTGTAACCTGCCGGTTACGTACTTTTTTTATGCGGCTCGACCGGCGTAACCAATTGCGGCGCGTGCTCGCAAAGCCGCCGCAGGCCCTCGCGGTCCAGCAGGCGAAAGCCCACGCCCTCCGTGGCGATGATGCCTTCCTGCTTGAGCAGTCGGCACGCCCGCGAGATGCTGGCGCGTGAGCTGTTGACCGCATAGGCCAGCTCCTGCTGGCTCAGGCGGACGAGATTGTCCCCGCCGTCCCAGTTGGTCAGAAGAAAGTTGCCCAGGCGCAGAAACACGCTGTTGATGCTCTGGTTGGCCGCGTCAAAGCAGAGCTGGCGCATTACCTTGCAGTAATACCGCGCCAGCGTCGCCGCGAAGGAGGGGTCCTCGCGCACCATATCCTCCACCGAGCTGTTTTGAATGGGCATGAGCCAGCAGTCCGTCATGCAGGCGATGGTCATGATGGAGGTTTCGCCCGGCAGAAAGCAGTCCAGCCCGGCCAGGCTGTCGTCCCCCAGCAGAGCCACCGTGCGCTCGTTGCCCTCGCAGTTGCCGGCATAGACCCGCAGCGTTCCGCGGCACAGGTAGTACATCCAGTCCCGCGCCTCGCCGCTTTTGGAAACGCACATGCCCTTGTGCAGCTTCATCGGCGGGGGACAGCGCCTTTCAAACGCTCCCCGGTAGGGCAGAAAATCCCCTTTGAAAAAGTAGCTTACGCCGCTGCTGTTCGTCACATGGTTCACCTTCCACGTCAGATGGCCGCAAAGTCGCCCTGTGCGGCTTGACGCACCTGTTCGAACGCCTCTGCGCCGAAGCGCTGCGCAAAGGCCTGCCCTGCTTCCGCCTCGACGAGGGCGGCCGCCTGCGGGTCCTGCCTGCGGGCGCAGTCGAGCAGCGTGCGGTACAGGTGCGCCGTATGATAGAGAAAATCCTTGACCTGCGTGCCGCGCAGGCGATCCTGAATGCGCCTTTGCCGCTGCGCAAGGGCGGGCGTGTTTTCCGCGCTTTCCCAGTGAAAGGCGCAGCCTTCCTCCGGATTTTGGGGCAGGCAGGAGGATAGACGCAGGCGGAATGCCGGGTTGAATCCCCGAAGAATCGCCCGGTCCACGCACCGGCAATAGAAATGGCCGACATCCTCCAGCCCGCTTTCCCGCCAGGCGGTGTGCCAGGGGCATTTCAGCATCCGGTAGCTGACATGGGGGCAGTCGGGGTCGTTGGCGGTCCGGGACGATCCACCGGGCCAAGCCCATTCGCAATAGGCAAAATAGGAGGCCATATCGTCCAGCGGATCGCCGTTTTTCCGGCAGCGCGCCGCCATGCGCCTGCCGCGCTCCTCGCCGTAGGCTTCCACGGCCTCAAGCAGCAGCGCGTCCGCCTTTGGTCCGTAATGCTTGCAGATCGCACCGGCCAGCAGTCCGAACATCACCGCGTGCTGCTTCGGGCTGAAAAGGCAGGCGCTTTCCCGTTCCGTCGTCATGAGGCCGTTCTCCTTTCTTTCGGAGCGCTATTCGCCCCGCGGGGTCAGCTGGCCGCTGCGGTAGGCGTGCAGCAGCTCCTCCAGCGTGCGGATACGCTGCTGAATCTGCCGCCCGTTGTCCGTGTCCGCCACCAGGCAGCGCCGGCGGTTGTGCCAGAGAATCTGCGAATCGGAATGAATGTCGTCGTTGGCGTCGAGCACGCGCGTCAGGGACGAGAAGGGCTGGTGCGCCACGATGCGCAGCCCGTGCGAATTGGAGATCAGCGTGTAGCCCGCGATGCCGGTCGCCTTCTGATACGCCTTGCAGAATCCGCCGTCGATGACGATCAGCCGCCCATTGGCCTTGACGGGGCTTTCGCCGCTGCTGACATGAATGGGCGTATGGCCGTTGATGATATGCGCTTCGGGCGAATCCAGGCCAAAGGCGCTCAGGATGCGGCGGCAGACGGCTTCATCGTTGATGTGGCGGTAGTAGGGATTCATCGGTTCATGCCAGGCGTCCGGGCGGTTGATGAACGCGCGCTCGAAGGTTTTGATGCTGCGGCCGCACAGGGGCGAGCGCTCGCCACACCAGAGGTACCACATAAAATCCACCGCTTCGGGATCACGGCCAAAATACGCTCTGCGGGCCATGCGCTCGTGATGGTCCATCAGCGCCCGGCCCTGATAGCATTCGCCGTCAAACGTTACCTGAGCGAAGTCGCCGTCCTCCGTCATGGGAATGCAGCCGTGAAAGAGCAGATTACCGTTGTAGCACCGGTACAGCCTTCCGTTGTCGTAGAGAAAGCGCACATGGCGGCGCAGCCGCTCGCTTTTGGCAAAGGCGGCGGAAAGATCGTGGAGGACCGCCTCTTCGCCGGCCGTCAGGCGATAGGGATCGGCGGGATCAAGGGTGGGCAGCTCCATGCGTTTGAGCGGATAGGTCTGCCCGCCCAAAGAAAGACTTTCGCCGTTTTCCAAAAGGCGGTGCAAGAGCCGGCGGCCATCCATGCCGTATTCGGGATGCCGCGCGATGAGCTGGCCTTCCAGCTTGAACAAAAGGACGGTGATGGCCTGAAGCGCCGCCGGTTCTCCCACGGGGCTGGGGTAGGTCTGGCTGGCGAACAGGGCCAGCGACCGCAGGCTGATGCCGTAGCCGGTTTCCAGCAGCTCCATGTTGTCGTATTGCAGGCAGCCGCGCACGACGGCGGCCATGCACACGGGGTTGCCGGAGGCCGCGCCCATCCACAGGATATCATGGTTGCCCCATTCGATGTCCACGGCATGGTGGTTCAAAAGCAGATCCATGATGCCGTCCGCGTGAGGGCCTCGATCATAGATATCGCCCACGATGTGCAGCCGGTCCACCGCCAGGCGCTTGATCAGCCCGCACAGCGCCACGATGAACTCATCTCCGCTGCCGATGTCGATCAGCGTGTCGATGATCTTTTGATGGTAAACGAGCTGGTTGTCGTCCTCGTCCGGCAGGGCGTGGAGCAGCTCGTCCAGGATATAGGCGTAGGCCGAGGGCGTCGCCTTGCGCACCTTGGAGCGCGTGTACTTGGAGGAGAGCACGCGGCTTAAGTCGATCAAATCGTGCAGCGTGTCGTTGTACCAGGCCTTGGTCAGCCTGCCGCCGGCGCCGAGCAATTTGAGCTTTTCCTTGGGATAGTAAATCAGCGTGAGCAGATCGGAAATGTCAGTCGCGCTTCTGGTATCGGAAAACAATAGCAGCGCCTTTTCCCGGATCACGCCGGAACAGTTGTTGAGGATATGCAGAAACGCCTCATATTCGCCGTGGATGTCGCTCATGAAGTGTTCCGTGCCCTTGGGCAGGTTCAAAATGGCCTTCAGGTTGATAATTTCCGTGTAAAGAGACTGGACGGTGGGAAACTGTTCGCTGATGCAGGCCAGGTAGCGCTTTTGGGAAGCCTCGCTCATGAAAATCCTCCGTGTGCTCTTGTCGCGTGTCCATACCATCAGCAAACAGTATACGACATTTTGGATGGCGTGACAATAGAAAACGGCCTGTGTGAAAACCACACAGGCCGCTTCAGACTGTCAAATAACCCATTTGGGGAGGTTTGGAGGACCCGCAGGTCCTCCAAA
>USFL01000075.1 GCA_900553905.1 uncultured Eubacteriales bacterium
GGGGAAACGTGTCCTGTCGGAAAAGATCGCCGCAGGCGAGCTTTTTCGACACGCTGAGGGGCGGCGATTCCGCCGCCCCTGTCATTCGTTGGGGATGTTCTCCAGCGCCTCGCGCACGCCTTCATCCTCGCCGCCATACACCAGCACAAAGCGTAGGCCGAAGCGGGTTGCCAATCCGTAGCGTTCCCCGTCCACGCGGCCGCTCAGATAGTCGGCGCGGTTGCTCTCGTCAAAGTAGACCAGCACTTCCTCCCGGCCGTCCAGCAGCAGGCTGTCCCACGCGTCAGGCCCCGCGATGGGCACGTCGCGGCCGCCGTCCGAAAGCGGCGACAATTCGCAGGCATAGCCCAGTCCTTCAAAGTAGCCCAGCAGCTTTTGGTACAGCTCCTCTCGCGGCGGGTTGGCCGCGCAGGCACATATCAGCGCCAGACAGACTGCCAGCAGGCAGGCCAGCATCCGCCTCCGATTTGTTTTCACGGGCTTGTCCCCCCTCGCGCGCTTTGCGTTTCATGCCGTTTTATGCTACAATGGCTTAACTCTCTTCTGCACTCATCAAGGAGGCGACGCGTCATGCGCTGCGGCTGCCCACATTGCGAGGCATATATGATTCAATCCGAAACCGACGGCATGGCCTGTGTGTGCCCCTCGTGCGGCTACCGCTGCAACGCCTGTCTGGGCACCGGCACCGTGCTCTCCCGCGAGCGTCTGGAGGCGCTCAAGGGCACGGACTGGTTCACGCCCCAGTTCGACAGCCCCGTCAGCGACGAGGACGACGCGCCCTGACCGCGCTACAGCAGGCCCAGGTGCTCCAGCAGAATTTTCAGGCCGATGAGCACCAGCACCACGCCGCCCGCGATCTCCGCCTTTTTCTGAAACCGCGTGCCGAAGCGATTGCCCACCGCCACCCCTGCAAAGGACAGCGCAAAGGTAATCAGGCCGATGGTCGCCACCGCGGGCAGGATGCTCACCTGCAAAAAGGCAAACGTGATGCCCACGGCCAGGGCGTCGATGCTGGTAGCCACCGCCAGCATCAGCAATTCCTTCAGGTCCAGCCTGCCCTCGCCCGCGCAGGGCGCAGTTTCCGGCGCTTCATGCAGCGCGTCCCAGATCATCTTGCCGCCGATATAGCCGAGTAAGGCAAAGGCGATCCAGTGATCGACCGACGTGATGTAGCGCGCGAACTGCGTGCCCAGCACCCAGCCGATCAGGGGCATCACGGCCTGAAACACGCCGAAGAACAGCGCAATGACCGCCGCATGCGCATAGTTGACGCGGCGCATGCTCAATCCCTTGCAAAGCGCCACCGCAAAAGCGTCCATCGACAATCCAACGCCGATGAGGACCAGCTCCATATGCAAGCAACTCCCCGGTTCCCTTCCGCGCTGGAAGGGCATATAAGAGTCCCTATTTTATCTTATTGCGGTGTGGTTGTCAACATAACGCATTGTGTTTTCGCTGCGGATATGATAGGATAGCGCAAAGGAGGTTTCCAGTATGAATATTCATGAATCCGCCGAGGATTATCTCGAAACCATATTGATGTTTTGCGAGGAGCGGGGCTCCGCGCGGTCGGTGGACATCGCCGCGCACCTTGGGGTCACCAAGCCGTCGGTCAGCTTTGCCATGAAGCGCCTGCGCGAAAACGGATACATCCTCATGGGCGAGGACAGCCGCATCACCCTCACCGAGCAGGGCGAAGCCATCGCGCGCCGGATCTGGGAAAGGCACAATCTGCTCACCAGCTTTCTCGTCCGCCTGGGCGTGAGCGAATCCGTGGCCCGCGCCGATGCCTGCAAGATCGAGCACGACTTGAGCGATGAAACCTTCGACGCCATCCGCCGTCATGCGCAGCGCGGATAAAAGACCGGCCCGTCCCATGAGGGCGCTCACGCCGCTGAGCCTGCTGGCGCGCTTCGCGGTGATGGCGGCGCTGGGCCTGATGATTCTGTTTGCGCCGGGCTTTACGCAGCGTTGGCTGCACGCGCTGCTCACCGCCGCGCTCGTGATCAACGGCGCGGCGGCCCTGTCCGTGTCCCTGCTCCAGCGCCGCGAAGCGCACCCGCACGCGCTGCTGTCAGGCGTGGTGTCGCTGGGCGCCGGGCTGGTGGTGGCGTTTTTTCCCGGTTTGCTGATGAAGAGCGTGACGCTGGCGGTCGGCCTGTGGTCGCTGCTGGTGTGCGCGGCGCAGCTGGGCTATGTGGCGCAGCTGGCCGTGATGGGCGAACGGGGCAAAATCAAATTCGCCCTGCTGGCGGTCCTTTCGCTGGCCGCGGGCGTGAGCCTGCTGTGGGGCTATTCCGCCGGACGCGCGCTGCAATGGCTGGCGGGCGTCTATCTCCTGCTCTACGCCCTGTGGCAGCTAATGGACCTCGTGGGCGTTCTGATCAACCGCAACGTGGAAAGCAGCCGTCTGCTCAGCCGCCTGCGCGTGCATCCGCCCGTGCTGCTCACGGCGCTTCTGCCCTCCGTGGTGCTCAAGCGGCTAAGCGTCCAGTACGCGACGCTTACGCAGGACGTGGTCACGCCCAAGCCCTCGCCCGCGCGTGAAAGCTGGCCCGAAACGCTGGAGGTGGTTTTCCATCTGGGCAAAAACGTGGCCTTCGGCTTCGGGCACGTGGTGGTCAGCCTGCGGGGCGTCACCTATTCCTACGGATGCTACGACGAAAGCAGCAACCGCCTGTTCGGCGCGCTGTCCGACGGGGTGATTCTGGTCTGTCCCACGGAGAGCTATATTCCCTACTGCCAGGCCATCGAACACAAGCTGCTGATTGGCTTCACGCTGGGCCTGAGCACGGAAGCCGCCGACGCGCTGGAAAACGGTATGCGCGCCCGCCTCCAAAACGACTGCGAGCCATGGACGCCCCAGGACCGCCCGGAATACGGCTTTGACGCGCGGTTTTACAAGGTGCGGCGCGGCGTTTTCCGCCTCTACAACGTGATGCGCACCAACTGCTGCGCCATGGCACAGATCATCGCCGCCGGCACGGGGCTGAACCTGTTGCCGCCCAACGGCTTCGTCACGCCCGGCGCATATTTTGAATACCTGGAAAGCGAGCTTCGGGACCCCGAAAGCAACGTATTGGAAATGCGTATCTACGCGCACCGGTAAAGGCTCATTCCTCCTGCGCCTTATTCAGTGCCTGTTCCACGGCGCGGCGCGCACTCTCAAAATCATAGCCTCTGCGAGCCATGGCGGCCATCAGCTTCGCCATGGCCCTTTTCGCGTCCGCCTCGTCCGCGTAGCGGCGCAGCAGCTTCTGCGCCAGCGCCACGGCCGCGGCGTCTTTCTCTTCCTCGTCCAGCGCCTCCACGGCGCGCTCCGCCGACTCGCGGTCCACGCCCTTCTGCGCCAGCTCGCGCAGGATGCGAGCGCGCCCGATCTGCTGCCTCGCACGCGTGGCGGCCCATTCGCGGGCAAAGGCCTCGTCGTCCACCAGGCCCTCCTTTTCCAGCTTATAGAGCACCATGTCCACGGTGTCGTCCATATAGCCGTAGGCCTCCAGCTTCTGCCGGATCTCGCCCGTGGAGCGCGCCCGTGCGGCCAGCAGGCGCACCGCGCCTCCCAGCGCCTTGGGATACTGGCGCGGCAGGAGCCACTGCTTCAGCCCGTCCAGGTCCTCCACGTCTCCCGGACGCAGCGGGGTCCGCTCCAGCCAGGCCGCGCGTCCAAACCACAGCCGCTCGCCGCTCTCGAAATGAACCACCGCGCCCCGCTTGCTTTCCTCCACTGCGGCGACGACATCCTTCATGGCTTTTCGTCCTTTCCATCCTCCAGACAGAGCCGGATCAGCTCGCGGTTGACCTGCGCCAGATGCCCCACGCGCTGCTCGCTGCATCCGCTGTCCAGCAGCACGAAGCCGTTGCCCTGCCCGTCGAAGAACACCCCGTTTACCGCGCCGTAGGCAAAGCCCTGATGCCCCCACAGCGTGCGGCCGCACACCGCTGGGTCGTCCAGCGTCAAAAGCCCCATCCCGTGGCGCATGTTCACGGCCTTTTCGGGCCATCCCGCCACGGGGCGGCGCATCTCCTCCACGCTCCGCGCATCCAGAAAGCCGTCCCCGCCGCCCCAGGCCACCAGCGCCAGCCGCGCCAGCTCCGGCGCGGTGATGAACAGGTTGCCCGCCGCAGGCAGATAGCGCCGCTCCGGGTCCGGCTCCTTCATCGGCTCAGCCGAAGCGATGCGCTGCTCAGCGCAGAAGGCGCGGGAGGCAGGCATGACGCGGTAGCTGTCCGCCACGTCTGCGGCGTCCAGACCGGAGGGGTCGAACGTGCCCGAAACGCCCAGCGGCTCCAGCAGCTCCCGCTGCATCAGCTGTTCAAAACTCACATCGAAGCGCTTTTCCAGCAGGCTGGCCACCATGCCCGCCGCCAGGTTGCTGTAGCGAAACGTCGTGCCCGGTACGGCGGGCAGATAGCTTTGCGGGTCGGTCAGCAATTCGCCCAGCGGGGTGCCGCGGTCAAAGGCGGCAAAATACGCGGGCGAATCCACGATGCCGGAAGTATGGCTGAGCAGCATGCCCAGCGTAATGGGCGCGTCCGGACAATGCGGGTTGCGCACGCGGCGGCCCAGCAGATCGCTGATCTCCTCCGTCACATCCAACCGTCCCAGCGTTTGCAGCCGGAACACCAGCAGCGCCGTGACCATCTTGGCCACCGACGCCGTGCGGAACACCGTATCCGGCGCGACCGGACGCTTTGCCGGCTCCAAAGCCGCGTGGCCCGCGCAGATGCATTCCGTCAGGCTTCCCCCTTCGAACCGCTGCACGCACGCGCCCACGCACCGTTTGCGCCACAGTGCGCGCGCCACGGCATCCGCCTCCGTGGCGCCCCGTGGCGCACGCCAGGCGGGGCGCTGTCCCAGTACAGGCAGCGCAAGCCCATATAACAGGTTTTTTACGGTTCCGACCGGCATGGGGCCGTCTCCTCTCCATGTATGTTGGATTCCGTTTTCCAGGGGTACAGGGCCGCAACGTATCCCGGCAGCGTCAGGCTGCACAGAATCGTATGCAGATGAAGTCCAACGTCTTTGCCCAGCGGGCCCATCCCCAGCGCTGCCAGCAGGCCCACCGCATCCAGTGCAAAGGGCGCCAGCAGCCGCACAGGCGAAAGGCCCGCGCTCCTGCTGGCCCAAAGTCCCAATCCGAGGGCCGTCAGCGAAAGCAGCGCATACAGCCAGGGCGTTCCCAGCGCGGCCCAGCGGGCAATCCACAGGCCCCCGCAGGCCAGCGCAGGTCCCATCGCGCGTTTATTCCCCCGCATCGAGCGGCCAAGGAGGACCCCCGCCGCTACCAGGCACAATATCAGGCTCAAATACTGCGATACGCGCAGGCCGCCCAGATAGAGACTGTCCTCCCGCAGCTGCTCGATGATGAAGCGCCCGCTGCCATAGATGAGCAGGTACCAGCACATCACGCCGCCCGGCTCGCGGACCCGGCGCCGCATGGCCCACAGGGCTGCAAAACCCAGCGCATTCCACAGCGATTCGTAAAAGAAGGTGGCCATATGCCACACGTAGCCGCCCGCCGTAGGTATCAGCACGCCCAGAGGAAAAAACTGAAATGCCGGATTGGTGATTTCGGGACCGTAAGCCTCCATGTTGAAATAGTTGCCCCAGCGGCCGATGGCTTGCGCCAGCAAAAGCCCCGGCGCGACCATATCCAGCAGCTTTAAAAACGGCAGCTTTTTCCGGCGGGCATATGCCCACGCTCCCAGCGCCCCACCGATGACGCCGCCATAGATGGCGATGCCGCCCTCCCAGATATAGAGAATCGAAATGGGGTTGTTGCGGAACAGATCCCATGTCATGGCGACGTAGTAGAGCCTTGCGCCGATGATGCCGCAGGGCACCACGATGAGCGCCAGGTCGATCACCGTGTCGCGCGGCAGGCCCAGCCTGCGCTCCTCGCGTCCCGCCAGCCAGATGGCCAGCAGAATTCCCGTCACAATCAAAACGCTGTACCATTGCAGAGGGCCGAAAAGGGTCCTGCTGTAGGGAATCGCCATGCGCATTACCTCTCCTGCCCGCGACGCGGGCCGCGGTTCTACACTTTTATCATGCGCCTGTGCGTACTGATGATACGCATCGCTAGATTGTATTGCTCCCGTCGTGAGCCCCGTTTCCCGACTGCATCAACCAAATGTTTCTAGGGAAACAGACGCCCCCGCCCAGTATAGCATGCACGCCTTTTCTTCGCAAGCCGCCCTCCTGGCGGACATCGCGTTTTTCTATGCGCCACTTTGGGTATATATGCCAAATAGGCTCTTGAAATTTCTGTCGTAAGCGTGTATACTGGACCAGTTGAGAGGAAGGATGAGCATTGGGGATGGGTTCCGCCGGTGATTCGTCCTCGCCAAGAAAACGAGAAGGAGACAGAGACCCTATGACAAAGTATGTATACCTTTTCAAAGAGGGTAACGCCAACATGCGCGAGCTGCTTGGCGGCAAGGGCGCCAACCTGGCCGAAATGACCAACCTTGGCATGCCCGTTCCCCAGGGCTTCACCGTGACCACCGAGGCCTGCACCCGCTATTACACCGACGGCAAGGTGATCGGTCAGGACATCGTGGACCAGATCCTTGCGGCCATGGCCGAAACCGAAAAGATCGCCGGCAAGAAGTTCGGCGATGAGGAGAACCCCTTCCTCGTGTCCGTGCGCTCCGGCGCGCGCGCTTCCATGCCCGGCATGATGGACACGATCCTCAACCTGGGCCTCAACGACCGTGCCGTGGTAGGCCTGGCCAAGCTGACCAGCAACGAGCACTTCGCCTACGACGCCTATCGCCGCTTCATCGCCATGTTCTCCGACGTCGTTATGGAGATCCCCAAGAGCGAGTTTGAGGCGGTTCTGGACGAGTTCAAAGAGAAGAAGAACGTCAAGTTCGACCGTGACCTGACCGCCGAGGACCTCAAGCAGGTCGTCGTGCGCTTCAAGGAAATCTATCAGAAGCACATGGGCACGGAGTTCCCGCAGGACCCCACCACGCAGCTGATGGAAGCTGTGAAGGCCGTGTTCCGCAGCTGGGACAACCCCCGCGCCATCTACTACCGCCGCATGAACGACATCCCCGGCGACTGGGGCACCGCCGTCAACGTGCAGGCCATGGTCTTTGGCAGATCGGAAGAGCACACGTCTGAACTCCAGTCACCCGGTACATCTCGTATG
>USFL01000076.1 GCA_900553905.1 uncultured Eubacteriales bacterium
ATGGTGGACGGCGTGCTGCTGCTGGTGGACAGCTTTGAAGGCCCCATGCCCCAGACCCGCTTCGTGCTTAAAAAGGCCCTGTCGCTGAAGCTGCCCGTGATCGTGGTGGTCAACAAGGTAGACCGCCCCGACGCCCGCTGCGACGAGGTGGTGGACGAGGTGCTGGACCTGTTCATCGAGCTGGGCGCGGACGAAACCGCGCTGGACCGCCCCATCATCTATGCCAGCGCCCGTCAGGGCACGGCTACGCTGGATTTGAGCCAGCCCGGCGAGGACCTGCGCCCGCTGTTTGACGCGATTCTGGAGTACATCCCCGCGCCCGAGGGCGACCTGGAGGGCCCCGCGCAGGTGCTCATCTCCACCATCGACTACAACGACTACGTGGGCCGCATCGGCATCGGCCGTATCAGCCGCGGCACGCTCTCGGAGGGCATGACCGTCATCAAGACCAACTACGATACCGAAAAAACCTCCATGCCGCTGCGCCTGACGAGCCTGTACACCTTTGACGGCCTCAAGCGCGTGCCCGCCAAGGAGGCTTCGATGGGCGACATCGTGGCCATGAGCGGCATTGAGGACATCGGCATCGGCGACACCGTGTGCGCGCCCGAGCAGGTGGAGGCGCTTCCTTTTGTGAGCATCACCGAGCCGACCGTGACCATGACCTTCTCGGTCAATAACAGCCCCTTCGCGGGCCGCGAGGGCGAGTACGTCACCAGCCGCCACCTGCGGGCCCGGCTCATGCGCGAATTGCAGACCGACGTGTCCCTGCGCGTCAACGAAACCGACAGCCCCGACGCCTTCGAGGTGCGCGGCCGCGGCGAATTGCACCTGTCCATCCTGATTGAAAACATGCGCCGCCAGGGCTACGAGTTCCAGGTGTCCAAGCCGCAGGTGCTCTACAAGGAAATCGACGGCGTGCGCTGCGAGCCCATCGAGCGCATGGTCGCCGACGTGCCGCAGGCCTACGCCGGCGCGGTGATCGAGAAGATCGGCCGCCGCCGCGGCGTGATGGAGAGCATGCACGGCCTGGACCGCGTGCGCCTGGAGTTCCTCATCCCCTCGCGCGGCCTGTTCGGCTACCGCTCCGAATTCATGACCGACACGCGCGGCGAGGGCATCATGTCCAGCGTGTTCGAAAAGTATGAGCCCGTCAAGGGCGACATCCCCCACCGCAGCGCCGGTGCGCTGGTCTGCTTTGAGGACGGCGAGTCCACCAGCTACGGCCTGTTCTACGCGCAGGAGCGCGGCACGCTGTTTATCGGGCCGCAGACGCCCGTGTACAAGGGCATGATCTGCGGCCAGAATGCCCGTCCGGACGATCTGGTGGTCAACGTCTGCAAGCAGAAGCACGTCACCAATATGCGCAACGCCTCCGCCAGCGAGGACAGCCTGCGCCTGGTCAGCGTCCATCCTCTCACACTGGAGGAGTGCCTGGAATTCATCGACGACGACGAGCTGCTGGAAATCACCCCCAAGTCCCTGCGTATGCGAAAGCGCGTCCTCTCCCATGAGGAGCGGGCCCGTGCCGCCCATCGCGCCAAGGGCTGACCCTTTTTTCCGCGCCCCGGCGCAGTCCTCAACGAAGGAGGTTGTATACGTATGAGTGTGTTGAAACGGCTGTCCGCTCTGGTTCTGTCCCTGTGCCTGCTGATGGCGGCGTTTTCCCAAGCGCTGGCCGAGGAATCCGCCGGCGACGAGGTGACCCGTTCGGACTTTTCTTTCTCGCTCCTGCTCCACGCGGACGGCTTTCCCAACGACGGCGCAGCGCATTACGAAGACTGGGAAACCTTCCTCTCCAAGCTGAGCCTGGAAGGCGTCGTGGACGTACAGCGCTTTTTGACCAACATCAGCCGCGTGTATTTCGACGGCGGCCTGTGCGTCAACGGCGAAATGGCCCTGCCCTTCGTCTACGACGGCTACCACAGCTACCGCTATGTGCGGGCTGACGCGCTGCGCGGCGACAGCATCCACTTTCAGATGCACAACTTCTTTGAGTTCATGCTCAAGGGGTATTACTTCATGGGCCTGCCCACGCAGCTGATCGCGCTGCCCCTCTATCCCGAAGCCAGCTATTACCTCGGCGCCAGCTATTATCAGCCCATAGCCGACGCGGTGGCGGGCGAGGGTGACCGGACCGTGAGCTATGCCGACCTCTACGAGCTGTGCGAAACCCTCGACCTGATCGTCAACGACGACTGGGACTATGAGCGCGCCTACTTCTATTTCACCTCCATGCTCATCGACCTTGGCGCGTCGGACATGGTGCTGCAAAAGCTGGGCTATCTGGAGGACTGGCTCGCCTTCATGGACCCCGAGGCCGAGGGCCTGTTCATCACCGATGACGGCGTCTCCCAGACCTACACTTTGGGCGGCACGCAGGTATTCACCCATACCAAGGACGCCTCCGGCGAACGCTTCTCCCTCTGCCTGCCGGATGCCGACGGCTATGAGCTGACGGTCTCCTATGAAAATACCGGCGCGGAGATTCACGGAAGCCTCCGCATCACGCTGGAGGGCGCAGAACGCCTGACTTTGAATGTGGATGTGGACGGCCTGCCCGTGGACGGCGCGCTCGCCGCCCAGGGTACGGCGGCCATCGCCTTCGGCGGGGAATGCTTCAGCGAGCCGCCCGCGCCGCTTTCCTTTGCCTACCGCTACAGCCGGGACGCCGCCGAGCTGCCCTATGCCATGATGCTGGACGTGGACTGGCTGCATCCCGAAACCGGGAAGCCCGCTCTCACCTTTGCCTATCAGGCGACTATGGAGCAGCTGCCCGCCAGCGCCATGGTGGAGCGCGTCTATGACAACCAGAACGACTTCTTCCACCTCAACGAGAGCTTCATGGAGGAATACAAGCAGCTTTATCTGCCCACGCTGGCCTTGTCGGCCGTTCCCGTCCTGGTGGAAATGCCCGCGGGCGTGATCAGCGATATCATGGGCTTCCTGTATGAGACCGGCTTCCTGGCTTTCCTGGGGCTCGAATGACGGAGGAGACGCGCGTGCAAGACAAACCTTTGGAAAAAAAGAGCCAGAGTCCGCTCTATCAACAGCTGATGACCCGCTTGAAAAACGATATTCTGGCCGGGGTCTATCCCTCCGGGGCACGCATCCCCAGCGAGCAGCTTCTATGCGAAACCTACGGCGTAAGCCGCGTGACCGTGCGCAAGGCGATGCTGGACCTGGTGCAGGAGGGCCTCCTGGTGCGCAAGCAGGGCAAGGGCACCTTTGTGGCGGACGAACGCATCCAGCGCGACCTTCTGCAGATCACCAGCTTTTCGGCGGCCTGCCGCCAGAACGGCCACTGCGCCGGCACCAAGGTCATCAGCGCCACACTGGAGGAAGCCTCGCAGGAGGACATCGAGCAGCTGGGCGCGGCTCCCGGTGGGCAGGTGGTGGAGATCTGCCGCCTGCGCCTGTGCGACGGAGAGCCGGTCATGCTGGAGATCAACCGCTTTCCGGACAGGTATGCCTTTCTGACCGGCGAGGCGCTGGACGGCTCGCTCTATGATCTGCTCCGGGAGCGCGGCGTCGTGCCCACCTCCGCGGTGCACGACATCTCGCTGGGGCATGCCACGCCGATGGTCAGCCGGCACCTGGGCACCGCGCAGGGCGACGCGCTGCTGCTGCTCAACGAGCTGGTCATGGACCAGCACGGCCAGCCCCTGCATTCCAGCCGGCAGTGGATTCGCGGCGACAAGTACACCTTCCGCATCTGAAAGGGGAAACGATTCCGATGAGCAGCTCCAAATTCGCCCTCTTCGTGGACCTGGAAAACTGCGGCGCCAAGGTGGATACGCTGCTTTCCGTGCTGGAGAAGGTCAAGATCCGCGGCGACATCCTGCTGGGAAAGGTGTACGGCTATACCGATCAGTACAGTGATCTCAAGGAGGTCCTGCTGTCCAACACCTTCACCGTGGTGCCCAGCCTGCGCTATGGCATCAGCCAGAAAAACAACGCCGACATCCTGCTGGTCATCGACGCGCTGGAGGTAGCCTTCACCAATCCGCTGATCGACAGCTTTTGCATCGTATCCGGCGACAGCGACTATACGCCGCTGGTGGGCCGGCTCAAGAGCATGGGCAAGTTTGTGCTGGGCATCAGCCGTTCCGCGGCGGCCAGCAATATCTTCATCAACGCCTGCAATGAATTTCAGTTCCTGGAAAACGTCGGCGGACGCACCCGCAAGCCCACGGGCAAGAAAAAGGCCTCCGCCGACAAGGAGCCCCTGGACGAGCAGGAGCTCAACAAGGCCCTTTGCGGCATTCTGGAGGAGCAGACCGACAAGGACGAGCTCTATGCCAGCGAGCTCAAGGGCATCCTTTTGCGCCTGCGGCCTGATTTCAATGAAAAGTCCTATGGCTGCACCACATTTCTCAAGCTTCTGGACAAGCTGAGCAAGCAGTTTGGCGCCCTGCATATCCGAAGCGACAACTTCAACGTCATGGTTTCCCTTGCGCAGAGCAGCAAGGAAAGCGCTCCGGAAATGAACAAGGACAACTGGCGCTCCCTTATCCGCGAGCAGCTCGCCCGCTACAAGGAGGACGGCTTTGAACGCATCAACCCCAGCATTCTCAAGGCCGATATCCAGGCTAGCTTCCCCGGCTTTTCCGAAAAGGCGCTGGGCTTCAAACGCTTCAGCGACATGCTCAAGGCCATGGAGAAGGAAGGGCTTATCAGCGTGGAGCTGGACGATCAGAAGAACATGCTCATCAAGGTGAGTTGACAGGGAGGGAGCCGTTATGCCTGAAGGATTCGCGCGCATTGCCGCAGTCAGCTTGCCCGTTCATCTGGGCGACGTGGAGGCCAACGAGCGGGAGATTACGCTCGCGCTGGAACGCCTCCGGGGCCGGGGGGTTCAGGCGGCGGTATTCCCTGAGTTGTGCCTGACCGGCTATACGCTGGGCGACCTGCTGCTGCACGGTCTGGTGCAGGACCGCGCCTGGGCGGCGCTCAAGCGGCTTCAGGCCCATACGGACGGGCTCACGGCCGTGGTGGGCCTGCCCTTCTGCCACGAGGGCCGTCTGTACAACTGCGCCGCGGTGCTTGCCAATGGCGCCATCCGCGCGCTTGTCCCCAAGACCTACCTGCCCAACGGCAACGAATTCTATGAAACCCGCTGGTTCGTCAGCGGCGCGGGCGTATGCGAAACCGTGGCGCGCGACGGCCTGACGTTCCCCCTCAGCGCGGATACGCTGTTTGAGATGGACGGCTTCGTCTTTGGCGTAGAGCTGTGCGAGGACCTGTGGGTGCCTCTGCCCCCCAGCTCGCACCTGGCGGTGGAGGGTGCGGACCTGATTCTCAACCCCAGCGCCTCCAACGCGCTGGCGGCCAAGCACGCCTACCGCCACGGACTGCTCTCCCAGCAGAGCGGCCGCCTCTATGCGGGCTACGCCTACGCGGGCGCGGGCTTTGGCGAAAGCACCAGCGACATGGTATTTGACGGCTATACCGGCATCTTTGAAAACGGGCGCGTCCTGAGCGAGGGCGAGCGCTTTTCCATGGCGGGAAGCCTCGCTGTGGCCGACGTGGACGTCGGGCGGCTGCGCTATCAGCGCCAGCGCAACGGCAGTTTTCATCAAATGCCGCGCCCTGCGCGCAGCCTCCAGCGCGTGCCTCTTGGAGCGGCGCATGACGCCCCCCTGCCGCTGATGAGGCCGCTGGAGCCCCTGCCCTTTGTGCCCTTCGGCGCGGAGGCGGAGGAGCGGCTGGAGGAGATCGCCGGCATCCAGTGCATGGGCCTCCAGACGCGGCTGTATGCCGTCCATGGGCGCACGGTGGTGGTGGGCGTATCCGGCGGGCTCGATTCCACCCTGGCGCTGCTGGTGGCCGTGCGCGCGTTCGACGCGCTGGGTCTGGACCGCAGCGGCATCCATGCCATCACCATGCCGGGTATGGGCACGGGCGGACGGACCCACTCCAACGCGCAGAAGCTCATGGAGGCGCTGGGTGTGACGGCGCTGGAAATTCCCATCGGAGACGCGGTGCGGCAGCATTTTCGCGACATCGGGCAGGACGAAAGCGTGCATGACGTGACCTATGAAAACAGCCAGGCCCGCGAGCGCACGCAGATTCTGATGGACTATGCCAACAAGGTCGGCGGCATCGTGCTGGGCACCGGCGATTTGAGCGAAGCGGCGCTCGGCTTCTGCACCTACAACGGCGATCACATGAGCATGTACAACGTCAACTGCTCGGTGCCCAAAACGCTGGTCAAAAGCCTGGTGGGATATCTGGGCCGCTGCTTTGACGAGGCGGTATCCGCCATCTGCCAGGACGTGATCGACACGCCCATCAGCCCGGAGCTGCTGCCCGCCTCCCAGGGAGAGTTGCAGCAGCGCACCGAGGATATCCTGGGCGATTATGCCCTGCACGACTTTTTCCTCTACCACCTGATGGACAGCGGCGCGTCGGCCGGGAAGCTGAAGATGCTGGCCATGCAGGCGTTTCATGGCGTATACGGCGAGGCGCGCGTGGATGCCCAGCTTAAAACCTTCCTCAAGCGTTTCTTTGCCCAGCAGTTCAAGCGCAACTGCGTGCCCGACGGCCCCAAGGTGGGGTCGGTCAGCCTCAGCCCGCGCGGCGACTGGCGCATGCCCAGCGATATGCAAGCCGGCATGTGGCTGGATTTTTAACCGCTCCACCCGACATACGAAAGGGAGAACCCTGCCTTGAGTACCACGCGTACCGCCCGCTTCGTTCAAAATACGCTGTCCACCGCGCTCTACCAGCTCACGGCCATGGTGATGGGCTTTATCACGCCCCGGCTGATGATTCTCTACTACGGTTCGGAGATCAACGGGCTGATCGTATCGGTCACGGAGTTTCTGACCTATTTTAAGATGCTGGAAGCCGGGCTGGCCGCCTCCGTCAACGTCGCGCTCTACGAACCGCTGGCCCGCCACGACCATCAGGCCGTCAGCGGCATCGCTTCGGCGGCGCGCCTGTTTTACAACGCGGCGGGCTGGATGTTTACGGGGCTGACGGTGGCGTTCACCATCGCCTATCCCTTCTT
>USFL01000077.1 GCA_900553905.1 uncultured Eubacteriales bacterium
ATGGTCTTGCCCACGTCGTTGGCGTCCACGGTATAGGTGGTGTTGGTGCTCTT
Organism: uncultured Eubacteriales bacterium; assembly: GCA_900553905.1. Lineage (GTDB taxonomy): Bacteria > Bacillota > Clostridia > Christensenellales > Aristaeellaceae > Limiplasma > Limiplasma pullistercoris. Next base: position 54 of record USFL01000077.1, read on the forward strand.
GAGCACGCCGCCCACCAGCCATTCATAGCTGACGGTGGCGGTGCTGGGCGCCACAGCCTGCATGCTCAGCACGCTGCCCACCACAGGCATATAGTTGTTGAGGGTGACGCTGGTAACCTCGTTGTTCTCGTGGTAGATGAGGAACTCGTTCATCATCCAGCCCACGCGGCTGCCCACGCGGATGCGGTCCCATACCGCGCCCTTCTGTAGCACGGCCACCTTGGTGCCCACGCTGTAGACGCCGATCTTGGAATAGCTCTTGCTGGGGCCGGTGCGCAGGCGCACGCCATAGCCGTTGCTGCTCCAGATGGTAGCGTAGCATAGCACGTTGCCGTCATCAGGATAATCGCTGCCAAAGTGCAGGAACTGGCTCATCATATAGCCCACGGTGCCGCCGATGCTGATGCGGGACCAGTAGGTGCCGCGCTCCAGCACCGTGACCGGCGTGCCGACCGCATAGGTGCGAATGATGCGGTAGCCCGTGCCGGGGCCGGTGCGCAGGCGCACGCCATAGCCGTTGTAGCTGGTGACGTAAGCGGTGCCTTCGCTGGGAATGGAACCGCCCACGCGCAGGTAATCGCCGTACATATAGCCGATACGGCCGTCGGGCGTCTGAACCTTGTACCAGCCGCCGCTGGAACTGATGATCTGCACCTGGGTGCCAGTGTAATAACTGGTGATGGTGGTTGCGTTAAAATTGGGGGCGGAGCGCAGTCTGAGCCAGCCGCCGACGACGGTGGCATAGGACGCCGCCATGGAGGTCGCAGGCAGGATGCTCATCAGCATTACCGCGACCAAAAGAACCGCAAGGAAACGTTTCATCTGCTTATCCCTCCGATTTTCCGTTTGCCCGGGGTGGTTACGATCATAATACGAACGAAGAGGACAAAATCTTCCCTCTTGTGGAATTTCATTGTACAATTATTTGCAAAGGTTGTAAATAGCGATATATGGTGGTTTTCCTGGGTTTCCGGCCACAAGCCGCCCCGGTGTGACAGACGTTGTTACAAAATTTGCAAGATAACAAAAACAGGAAGAGGGCGAAGCGCCTTCTTCCTGTGCACATGTTATGCCTTTTGGGTAAAGCTGGTGTGGCAGCGGCTGCAGGTAACCGTGACCACGCCCGTCCCGCGAGGCAGGCGCAACCATGCTTTGCAGCTTGGGCAACGGAAGTATTTGTATTTCTTGCGGTTCTGAAAGCGCACCTTGGCCTGACGGCGGGCGGTGCGGCGGCGCTCCATCATGGCCATGTAGCGGCGGTTTTCCGCGTTGCGCTTGTCGTTGTTGCGCGAAAACATGCGGAAGATGCACAGCACATAGGCCGCAATCCCCGCCAGCGTGAGCAGAATGCCCAAAAGCGGCCAGAGGAAGAATCCCTGCACGCCTGAAAAGATAGTGCCCAGCAGGTAGGCGATCAGTCCTGTCCACAGCAGCGCCATGGAAAGCTGGTCGGCGCCGTGCCGGCCGTTCATGAAGGAACGAAGGGTCTGCTTGATCTTTTGCCAAAAGGTCATGGAAAAACCTCTTTTCTGGTCAGTTTAGCAATAATAGAAACCTCCGCGCCCGCCCAGGCAGCAGCAGTTGCACAGCATATTGGCCAAACACAGCGTCAGGCATGGATTGGCGCACAGGTAAGAGCCGAAGCCCCCCTGCGTCCCGCGCTGGCCGTAGGCGCGGCCACCCGCGTTGAGCTGCGCCAGCAGCTCGCGGAACGCGGGTTCATCCGGGGCCATGTTGACCGCGGTGCGCGCGTCGTTGAGGGCTGCGATGCGGTTGCCCAGGCCCATATTGGCGCGAGCGCTCCAGTAGTACCACGCGGCCTTGCGGTTCGTCGCGCTGCGCAGGAGGCCAAGCGCCTCGTTGTAGCGGCCCGACAGAACCGCCTGCGCGGCGGCGCGCAGCTCGGGATCGTTTTCGGTGTAGGCGGTGGACTGATAATTGCGCCGCTGACCGCCGCCGAAGAGATCCTCGAAATCAAAGCCGAAGCCGCCGAAGTCAAATCCGCCCTGGCCGCTTCCACCCGACGAGCCATAGCCGCCGCCGTAGCCCCCATAGCCGCCGGAGGAGCCGTAGCCCCCGTAGCTGCCGGAGGAGCCGTACCCGCTTCCGCCCGACGACCCATAACCTCCCGCGGAGCCGTAGCCGCTGGGTCCGCCGGTCTGCCCCTTGTGCTTGATGAGCAGCGTGTAGGCCTCGTTGACCTCCTTCATGCGGGCTTCGGCCTCCGCAGAGCCGTTGTTCAAGTCGGGGTGGTATTTTTTGGCCAGCTTGCGGTAAGCAGCCTTGATCTCATCGTCCGACGCGCCCGGAGACACGCCCAGTACCTCGTAGGGGTCTCTCATGCCCCGTCCTCCTTACGCCTTTGGGCGGAACCGTGGTCCGCCGCGCTTTCCTTGCGGGGCGCCGGTACGCCCCGCCTGCGTTCGCGCTTCATCTGCTTCTGGCGATAGCGCGTCCAGCAACCAGCATACAGGATATTTCGCAAAATGTCCATATCCTTTACCAGGGGCAAGGTCTCGAAGGCGTCGGTGCTTTCGGCAATCAGCAGCGTTAGGCTTTCAAGAATCCGCTCCTCGTAGTCGCCCTGCAGGCTCATGCCCCCCAGCGGGTTGTAGCGCCCCCGGCGGCGGTCAGCCTCCAGATCGTCGTAGGCGTCCATCAGATAGATGAAGCGGCCTAGCCCCTCGCCGATGCGTTGGAGCGTATCGGCCCACAGGTCCTCCCGGTAGCGGTAAATCGCGCCCAGCATGGAGGCGGTCAGGTTGGCCGCCGCGTCGGGCGAGGACGCGCCCTCGTGCTCCAGACGGCTGATGGCAGCCAGGCAGCGCTCGATCTCCCCGCAGGTTTCGGGATAGGCCGCGGCCACGCGCGCGTAGGCGTCGGCCAGCAAAGCGGCCTCGGCCCGGCCGGAAAGGCTGCGGTCGTCGTGCCAGTCGTCCAGGCACTTGTGATAGGCCAGCGCCAGGTTCATATCGCAGCAGTAGTCGCACAGCTCGCTTTGAATGTAGACGTGCGGCCGGAAGGGGTGGGGCAGGCAGCGCGCGGTGCCCTGCGTCTCATCCGGCTCATAGAGCGAGTTGAGCAGCAGATACAAAAAGGTCATATCGTAGCTGAGCGTCATGCGGCCCAGCGCGCCGTAGCGGCGCTTCAATGCATGGCACAGGCCGCAGTAATAGGCGCGGTAGCGCTCGCGCTGCTCCTGGGTCAGCGCCCCGGCGGCGATGGTCACATAGCCGAACAAGCTGCGTTCCCTCCCTGCACGGTCAGTTCTGCGGGCCGCCGCCCTCACCGGAGGTGAAGGAGGCGTCCATCGCGCCGTCCTCGCTGGAGGAGGCGGAATCGTCCGTAAAACGGCCCACGGCCTGCAGGGCCTGGGTCAGGTCGGCGATCGCGTCCTCCAGGGCGCGGTCGTCCTTCTGGTCCAGCGCGCCCTTGACGCGCTTGCGCAGCGTCTCGATGCGCTCGCGGTCCTCCGGCCCCAGTTTCTTCTGGGCGGACTTGGCCTGGTAGAGCAACTCCTCGCCCCGGTTGCGCAGCTCGGCGGACTTGCGGCGCAGCGCGTCCTCGGCGGCGTAGCGCTCCGCGTCGCGGATGGCCTGGTCGATCTCGGCGGAGGACATGTTGGAGCTCTGGGTGAGGGTGATCTCCTGATGACGGCCGGTGCCCAGGTCCTTGGCGGAGACGTTGACGATGCCGTTGGCGTCGATGGAGAAGGTTACCTCGATCTGCGGGACGCCGCGCAGCGCCCGGCGGATACCGCTTAAGCGGAAACGGCCGAGCGTTTTGTTGCAGCTGGCGATCTCGCGTTCGCCCTGCAGAACGTGGATGTCCACGCTGGTCTGGAAGTTGGCGGCGGTGGTGAAGATCTGGCTGCGCTGCACGGGCAACGTGGTGTTTCGGTCGATAATGCGGCTGAACACGTCGCCCATGGTCTCGATGCCCAGCGACAGCGGCGTCACATCCAGCAGCAGAAGGCCCTTGACCTCACCCTGCAAAACGCCGCCCTGTAGCGCCGCGCCCATGGCCACGCACTCGTCGGGGTTGATGTCCTTGCTGGGCTCCTTGCCGGTAAAGCGCTTCACGGCCGCCTGCACCGCGGGGATGCGCGTGGAGCCGCCCACCAGCAGCACGCGGTTCAAATCGGCGGGTTTGAGCCCCGCGTCGTTCATGGCCTGGCGCACGGGCTCCATGGTGGCCTCTACGAGGTGAGCGGTCAATTCGTCAAACTTGGCGCGCGTCAGCGACATCTCCAGGTGCTTGGGTCCGGTCTTGTCCGAGGTGAGGAAGGGCAGGTTGATGGAGGCCGTGGTCGCAGCGCTCAGCTCGATCTTCGTCTTTTCCGCCGCCTCGCGGATGCGGCTCATGGCGGTGGGGTCGCGGGTGAGGTCGATGCGCTCGCGCCGCTTGAATTCCTCCACCAGATAATTAGCCACGCAGTTGTCGAAGTCGTCGCCGCCCAGGCGGTTGTTGCCGGCGGTGGCGAGCACCTCTATGACCTCGTTGTTGATGTCCAGAATGGATACGTCAAACGTGCCGCCGCCCAGGTCAAAGACCATGATCTTCTGCGCGCCGCCCTTGTCCATGCCATAGGCCAGGGCGGCGGCGGTGGGCTCGTTGATGATGCGCAGAACGTTAAGGCCGGCAATGCGGCCGGCGTCCTTCGTGGCCTGGCGCTGCCCGTCGCTGAAATAGGCGGGCACGGTGATGACCGCGTCGCTGACCGTCTCGCCCAGGTAGGCTTCGGCGTCCTTTTTGAGCTTTTGCAGGATGATGGCGCTGATCTCCTGGGGCGTAAAGGCTTTATTGTCAATCTTGATGCGGTTGTCGGTTCCCATCTCACGCTTGATGGAGTCGATGGTCCGGCTGGCGTTGGTCACGGCCTGACGCTTGGCCGCCGCGCCCACGATGCGTTCGCCGTCCTTCGTAAAGGCGACCACGGACGGCGTGGTGCGTCCTCCCTCTGCGTTGGGGATCACGACGGGATCGCCGTTTTCCATAAATGCCACGCAGGAATTGGTGGTGCCCAAATCAATGCCGATGGTCTTGCCCATGAATCAAGTTCCTCCTGACGGTTCTGCGCCGGTTATTTGATACATCTTTAAGCATACCCCGCCCCCGTTGTGAATGTATAGCGAAAAAATGAAGAAACCGTAAACTTTGTACAGCCTGGTATCAAAAGGCGCATGGATGGAAAAACCATGTGTCAGGGACGGTGTTTTTGAATGAATCCCTATTTGATGGCCTTTTCGATTTATGCGCTGCTGATCACGCCGGTCACGCTGCACGCCAGCGTGCGCGTGGGCAGGCAGGTGCGCTACCGCCTGCGCGTGCAGGCGGCGGGACTGCCCTTTATCCGCAAAACCAAAGAACCCTCTCCCCAGGAGGAGCGGACCGTGCACGAGGAGGACGTGGCGCGTACCCTCTCGGAGCCATGGCTGTGGCCGGCGCTGCGCGCGATCGGATTGAAGCGGCTCAAGCGCCTGCTGCGCGCGGTGCATCTGGAGAGCGCCTATCTGCACGTGCGCTTCTCCTTTGACGACGCGGCCGCCACGGCCCTTAGCTACGCGGCTTTGCAGACGTTGCTGCGGACGCTGGCCTGCGCGGGGGCCCTGCCCCGGACGCTGGGAGGACGTGTGGAGATGGACTTCCGGGCCGAGGGCACGGAAGTTTTCGCAAGCGGCATAATCGGCGCGCGGCTGGGGAGCCTAGGCATGGCGGCAATCCAGCTGGGCGCGGCGCTGCTTGCCGAGCGCGCCCGGCGCAACCGGACGGAGGAGGAGACGTATGCAGCAGCATCCCATTGACAACATGATGCAGACCACGATGGAGAATATCCGCAGCATGGTGGATGTGAACACCGTGGTGGGCGCGCCCGTGACGGGCACGAAGGGTACCACCATCATTCCCATATCCAAGGTGAGCTTCGGCTTCATCGCCGGCGGAGGCGAATATGCGGCCGACGAGAGCAGAAGCCGTTCGTTGGCTAACGAGGGCTTTCCCTTCGCGGGCGGCACGGGTGCAGGCGTGTCGGTGCAGCCGGTGGGCTTTCTGGTGGTGGGCGATGGCACGGTGAAAATGCTGCCCGCGCAGACCAACGGCGCGATGGAGCGTGTGGTGGAGCTGTTGCCCCAGCTTTTGGAGGATTTGAGTCAGAACGGGGAGCAAAGCGAGAAAAAGAAGGCCCGCAAGGTCTATAAAACCGAGATCGAAACCTTCGACTTCGGCGTTGAGGAGGAAGGCGCCAAATCATGAGGGACAAGCTGCTCGCAAAGCTGCGGGCTGTAGCGCTGCTGATCTGCTGCACGGTACTCACTTTGCTGGGCAGCAGCGCGAAGGCCGAGGAAGAGGTGAAAACCAGCGCGCGCGCCGCGGTGCTCATCGAGCGAAACACGGGCATGGTGCTTCTGTGCCACAATGAAAACGAGCCGTTGCCCATGGCCTCCACCACCAAGGTGATGACCGCCCTTCTGGCGCTGGAAAAAGGCAATCTGGACGACGTGGTCACCGTGGGGCGAAACGCCTACGGCGTGCCGGGCACGAGCATCTACCTGGACCTGGGGGAACAGATCACCTTGCGCGACCTGCTCTATGGCCTGCTTTTGGCCAGCGGTAACGACGCGGCGATCGCCATCGCCGAGCACATCGGTGGAAGCGTGGAGGCGTTCTGCGCGATGATGACCGAGCGCGCGGCCGAGCTGGGGTGTGAGGACACGGTGTTCGTCAATCCCAACGGCCTGCCCGCGGAGGGGCATCACACCACCGCCTATGACCTGGCGCTGATCGCACGCGAGGCCATGACGCATGAAACCTTCCGCGAGATCGTCAGCACGCAGCGCGCCTCCATTCCCTGGGAGGGACGCAGCTATGACCGCATCCTCAACAACAAAAACCGCTTGCTCGCCGGCTACGAGGGCGCGACCGGCATCAAAACCGGCTATACCCGT
>USFL01000078.1 GCA_900553905.1 uncultured Eubacteriales bacterium
GTGCGATCGGCTTTGCGGTAGGCGCGGGCGCGATGCTGATGCCCGGCAACCAGAAACTCAAGAAACAGGCGCAGAAGCAGATGGACAAGCTGGTCAGAATGGCCAAGATGTGGTAAGTCTTTCGGGCGGCGTCTGAACAGTCGGGCGCCGCCCGCACAGGCTGTGCGGAAAGGAGCGGCCCTATGCAGCAAAAAGGCGCGCGCTACGTGCGCGTGCGCGCCCTGTGGCTGGCGGCGGCGCTGGCAGCGGCCTTCTGGGCGCGCGATCTCATCTGGCAGGCTGTGGTTCAGCTGTTCTTCGGCATGCTGGTAGCGCTTGCGGCGCTGCCGGTGATGAAACGGTTGGAAAAACGCTTCTCGCCCGGGGCATCCGCCACGCTGTCCATAACCAGTTTGAGCGCGCTGCTGATTGCCTCGCTGCTGTTGCTTGCGCCGGCGTTGATTACACAGGGCAGACAACTGATAGCGATGCTGCCGGCCATGTATAATGCAGCTGAGGAATGGCTGGTCCGGGCGCAGGGCTGGCTGGCGGAAAACGGCATCGCGCTGGACGGGGAGCTGCGGGGATCGCTGCTGAGCCGGGGCGAAGAGGCGCTCAGCGCCGCCGCGCCCGCTGCCATGGCCTGGGTGGGCGGCGTGGCGTGGAGCCTTGGCAAATGGATGCTCGCGCCTGTATTCGGCTTTTACTTTCTGCGCGACCGCAGGCAGATCGGACAGTGGCTCCTGTCGCTGACGCCGGTGGAGAAGCGGGATATGATTGTTCACATCCTGCGCGAGATGCGCAGGGAAACGGCAGGTTACCTGCGGGGACAGCTGATGGTTTCGGCCGTCGTGGGCGGGCTGACGGCTCTGGGCCTCATGTTTTGCGGGGTGCCGGCCTGGCTCCTGCTGGGCGTAATCATGGGCGTACTGGAGCTGATTCCCTATGTCGGCCCCTTTTTGGGCGGGGTTCTGGTGGCGCTGTTTTCCCTGCCCGGCGGCCTGGGACGCACGCTGTGGGCGCTGGGCGTGGTCGTCGTGGTGCAGCAGCTGGAGGGCGGCATGCTGTCGCCCCAGCTGATGAGCGACGCCACGCGCTTGCATCCCGTGGCGGTGGTGCTGTGCGTGATGCTGGGAGGCGCAGCGGGCGGTATCGGGGGCATTCTTCTGTCGGTGCCGCTGCTTTTGTGTGCGCGTGCGGCGCTGCGGGTCATCAGCTTGCGGAGATCGCAGGATGGCGGTCAGGGGTAGCTTAGAAACGGATTAAAAACCAAGAAATGCTTTGCAAAGACGGGAAGTTGGTGTATAATTACTTCTGTATCACCTCTGAAGGAGGAGGAACCGGCTTATGAACGAAATGAATGGAACGACGAAGTTTTCGCCCGTCGTGGAGGGGGGCAACGACGCCAGCACCATCCTTTCGCATGTATACCGCGCCCTGCAGGCCAAGGGCTATGATCCCGTGACCCAGCTGGTGGGCTACCTGATTTCGGGCGATCCCACCTATATCACCAGCTACGGCCAGGCCCGCAGCATGATTTGCCGCCTGGAGCGCGACGAGATCATGGAGGAGCTGGTCAGGGTCTATCTGCAGGGGCTTGACGGCTGACATGGCGGGACGGATTCTGGCGCTGGATGTGGGCGACGTGCGCATCGGCGTGGCTGTGAGCGACCCCACGGGCACCATCGCCCAGCCGCTGGAGGTCTACCGGCGCGTGGGCTATGGCCCCGACAGCCGGTATGTGGCGGAGCTCTGCCGGCGTATGGGATGCGAAAGCGTGCTGCTGGGCCTGCCGCTCAATATGGACGGCAGCGCGGGACCGCAGGCACAGAAGGTCAAGGATTTTGGCGCGGTGCTGGAGAAGGCGGGCCTGACGGTCCGCTATCAGGATGAGCGGCTGACCACCGTGACGGCCGAGGCTGTGCTCATCGATTCCGGCGTGCGGCGGGAGGACCGCAGGCGGCACGTGGATAAGCTGGCCGCGACGGTCATACTGGAACAATGGCTGGCCTCGCAGGGCCGGCGGAAAGAGGAATGAACATGCAGGAGAACGATAACCTGGTGCAGCTTCAGGATGAAAATGGCAAGGATGTAAACTTTGAGCACCTTATGACCATTGAGCATGAGGGCAATTATTATGTGGTCCTCGAGGCGACGGAGGACACCGACGACTGCAAGGAGGGCGAGGCCATCATCCTCAAAATCATCCGCGATGAGGAGAGCGATGAGGACGTGTACGCCACCATCGAGGATGAGGCGGAGTTCAACGCCGTGTTCGACAAGTGCATGGCCGCCATGGAGGAAGAGGACGAGGCCGCGGCGCTTGAGATGGAAGCCGTCGACCTGGACGACGGGGACGAGGAGTAACGCATGCCGAGGCTGTTGGGTGAGCGCGTGATGCTGCGCGAATACAAGGCCGACGACATCGGAGATATCCGCAAATGGGTCAACGACGCCGAAACCACCCGCTATCTGTCCACGCGCTTCTGGCCTCCGCAGACCATGGTGGACAGCGAGGAGTTTCTCTCCCGCATGTTGCAAAGCAGCCATAACGCCTACAACTTCGTCATCGCGGACCGCGGGGACGAGCGCTATATCGGGCAGCTGGACATGTTCCGTGTGGACTGGCGGCTGCGGTTAGGCGAGTTGGGCATGGTCATCGGCAGCGCGGCGAACCGCGGGCAGGGCCTGGGCCGGGAGGCGCTGGAACTGATGCAGCGCTTCGCATTCCGCACGCTGGGCCTGGAGCGGCTGGAGATGGAGGTCCACATGGAAAACCACGCTGCGCGCCAGTGCTATCAGAAGGCCGGTTTCGTGCTGGAAGGCGTGAAGCGCCACGCCTTTTTCACGGATGGGCGGTTTTGCGACGTGGGCATCCTCAGCATCCTCAAAGAGGAATATGAGGCCCGCGCATGACACCGTGCGTTGCCGGCCTGCATATCGTGAACCATCCCGGACCGAAGGGCCCTGGGATGGTTTTTTGTCATGCAGCCGGAAACGGGTCCGGGGATTGACTTTGATACCCGCTTTCGGATAGAATATATCTTTGTGAGGACTTTGAGCCTCCTAACGGCCGGGAGGGAACATCGACCATGGGAAAGATCGTGGCCAAATTCGGCGGCAGCTCGCTTTCGGATGCGGGCCAGTTTGTAAAGGTCAGGCAGATCATTGAAATGGATACACGGCGCTGCTACGTGGTGCCCAGCGCCCCCGGAAAGCGATTTGACGGCGACGAAAAGGTGACGGACCTGCTCTATCGCACCTACCGCCTCCATCGGGAGGGAAAGGATTTCACGCCCGCGTTTTCGCAGGTTCGGGGGCGGTTTGTGTCGATTGCGTCCGAGCTGGGGTTGAAGGTGGATATCGCGTCCCATCTGGACGAAATCGAGCGGGATATCCTCGCCGGAGCCAGCGAGGACTATTGCGCCAGCCGGGGAGAATTTTTGAACGGCCTGCTGCTGGCGGATTATTTGGGCTATCATTTTCTGGACCCCAAGGACTTCATCTTTTTTTCCGAGGATGGCACCTTTGACAGCGAGCGCACCAATCTGACGCTGTCCGCGGTGCTTTCGCGCACGGACCGCGCGGTGATTCCGGGCTTTTACGGCAGCGGCGCGGACGGGCGCATCCGCACGTTCTCCCGCGGAGGCAGCGACGTGTCCGGCGCCATTGTGGCGCGCGCGGCCTATGCCGATATGTATGAAAACTGGACCGACGTCAGCGGTTTTCTGATGGCGGACCCGCATGTGGTGCCCGATGCGCGCGCGATTCGCAGCATCACCTACCGCGAGCTGCGGGAACTGTCCTACATGGGCGCGACCGTGCTGCACGAGGACAGCGTGTTCCCCGTGCACCGGGCGGGCATTCCCACCAACATCCGCAACACCAACGCCCCCTCCGAGCGCGGCACCATGATCACCCATGGGTCGGTGGAGGAGGCCAATCCGTATGTCATCACGGGCATCGCGGGCAAGCTGGGCTTCAGCGTGATCTCCGTGGAAAAGGCCATGATGAACAGCGAGCACGGCTTCGGCCGCCGCGTGCTGCAGGCTGTGGAGGAGAACGGCCTTTCTTTCGAACACCTGCCCACAGGCATCGATACCATGTGCGTGGTGCTTTCCACGGCGGAGCTTGCGCCCGTGCGCGACCGTGTGGTCAAACGCATCATGGAGCTGACCGAGCCCGATACCGTGACCATCCATGACAACATGGGCATCATCGCCACGGTGGGCCGCGGCATGATCCACAACCCCGGTACCGCCGCGAGGCTGTTTTCGGCGCTCAGCCGCGAGCATGTCAACGTGCGCATGATTGACCAGGGCAGCAGCGAGCTGAGCATTCTGGTGGGTGTGGACAGCGGCGACTTCCAGCCCGCCATCCGCGCGATCTACCACGAGTTTGTGGGCGGCGCGGAGCAGCGGTAAGCGCGCCCGTGCAAAAGATGAAGGGGATGGCCGCATGAAGAAAAGCGAAACCGCCTGGCAATCCCGCGCGCACCGCGTGTGGTTCGGCATCTGTACGGTGTGCCTTTCCCTGTATATCGCCTATGTGACCTATTTGAGCCAGAGCGGCTTTCTGACCGGCGGTGTGCAGACCGCCGCTGCGCTGTGCGCGTTTGCTGCGCTCAGCGCGGCGCTGTGCCGTCTGCTGCCGCGAGGATGCGAGCGGCTGACCGGCCTTTCGCCCGCGCCGCAGCCCGGCAGCGGGCGTCGCGTCTTTTGGGCGGCGCTGGCCATTTCGGCGGTTATCTTTGGCTGCGCGTTTGCGGCCTGCTGGCCCGGCGGCGTCAGCTATGACGCGTCCAATCAGTGGCGGCAGGCGCATTCCGGAGAGTTCAACAACTGGCATCCTGTCTTTCATACGCTGCTGATCTGGCTGGTCACGCGGGTGCGGGACAGCTACCCCTTTGCAGTGTGCATGCAGATAGCCGCCTTTTCGGCGGCCATGGCATATCTGACCGCCACGCTGAACCGCCGCGGCGCGCCCGCCTGGCTGGCGCTGGGCGCGCATGCGCTGGTATGCGCGTCGCTTCCCGTGCGCAACACCCTGATGTATCTGGGCAAGGACAGCGCCATGACCGCCGCCGTGCTGGTGGTCGCGGCGCAGACCGTCCAGATGCTCCATACGCGGGGCGCATGGCTGAAACGTCCGCGCAACGCCGTTTGCTTCGGCCTGACGCTGGCCGCGGCCACGCTTTTGCGCCACAATGCCATTCTATGGACGCTGCCCCTCCTGATATGCGCGCTTCTGTGCTTTCCATGGGGCCGCAGGGGCGCGGCGCTGGCTGCCGGCGTGACGGTGCTGACGCTGGTCTTGGTGCGGGGGCCGCTATATGGCGCGCTGGACGTGGTCTATCCCGACAATACGACCGAGGAGAGCGTCGGCATTCCCATGACCATCCTCTGGGATGTGCGGGCCCAGGCGCCGGAAGTGCTGGACGATGAAACATCCGCATTCCTTGCCAGTCTGGCCGAGGGTGGGAAATGGGAGGACATCTATCAGCTTCATCGCTACAACAGCATCAAATTTACCTATGACCGCGAGCTGATCGCAAGCCGCTCCGTGACGGATATCCTGTCCATGGCGGGCCGTGCCGCGCTGGCTGAGCCGCGTCTGGCATTTGAGACAGTCAACGCCGTGACCGGCCTGGTATGGGACGTGACCGGCCAGAATCGCGGCTATGAGACCGTGAGCAATTCGGGCGATTTGCCGCTGTACGGCCGGGCGACGCTCAACCGGCTGGGACAGGCGGCGCTGGCCGTGATCGACGCGCCGCTGGCATGGACGCCGGTGCGGTGGCTGACGGAGAACATCGGGGCGCAGCTGCTCATACTGCTGCTTGTGGCGCTATGGGCTTTGCGCCGCCGGGGCGTGGACGTGCTGGCGCTGGCGCTGCCCGTGTTGTGCTACGATCTGGGCACCATGCTGCTGCTGTGCGGCGACGACGCGCGGTTTTTCCAGTGCTCCATGGCTGTATGCATTCCGTGCATGCTTGCGATGCTTTATCTGCCGATGATTGAGGAGGCCTGACCGAGGTGCCTTTGACCGCTCACATGTTTCTGATCGTATGCCCGCTGGCGCTGCTGGCGGGCTTTGTGGATGCCGTGGCCGGCGGCGGGGGATTGATCTCGCTGCCGGCTTACTATCTGGCCGGGCTTCCCGCCAGCACGGCCGCCGGCACCAACAAGCTGTCGGCCACCATGGGCACGGTGCTTGCGGTGTATCAATATGGAAAGTCGGGAAAAATACATAGGCGCATCGGTCTGGCCTCGGGCATCGCGGCGGCGGCGGCCAGCGCGCTGGGCGTGCTTGTGATGAAGCGGCTGCCCGACCATACGGTGCGCGTGCTGGTGATGTGCTGCATTCCGGTGGCGGCCGCGCTGACCCTTCGCGGACGCGGCAAGGCACATCCTGAACGCCATTTTACCGCCCGTACCACGATGATGCTGGCAGTGGGCGTGGGCCTGTGCGTGGCCGTGTCCAAAGACACCGCCCAGGCCGCCCTGGACGCCTTTGCCGCCGCCGGGGAAGAGGCCGTTGTCCTGGGCGAAGTGGTGGAAGGCAGCGAGGGGGTCATCCTGTGCTGAACATCGGCGTGCTGGTGTCCGGCGGGGGCACCAACCTGCAAAAGCTCATCGACGCCCAGGCCGCCGGGGAGATTGTAAACGGCCAGCTGCGGGTGGTCATCGCCAGCCGGCCGGACGCCTACGCCCTGGAGCGGGCCGCCGCCGCCGGTATCCCCGGCTATGTAGTGGCCCGGAAGGATTTCCCGGGCAATCGGGAGATGACCCGCGCCATCGTGGAGCGGCTCCAGCGCCTGGACATCGACCTGGTGGTACTGGCCGGATTCCTCCACATCCTCACGGAGGAAATGGTGGCGGCCTATCCCAACCGCATCCTCAACGTCCACCCGGCGCTCATCCCCTCCTTCTGCGGAAAGGGCTTCTACGGG
>USFL01000079.1 GCA_900553905.1 uncultured Eubacteriales bacterium
TGAGCGACCTGAGCGTATACGGCTTCGAGGCGCCCATCTACTTTGACGAAAGCGCACCCCTGGCCCTGTCCGAAGATGACCTGTATGCCAAGGCCTGCATCGTGATGGAGGCGACGACGGGCAACGTGCTGTTTGCTCATGAGGCGGACACGCAGCTCTATCCGGCCAGCACCACCAAGATCATGACGCTGCTGCTGGCGCTGGAGCGCGGCGGCCTGGATCAGGAAATCACCATCCCCGCCTGCGCGGCGGACGTGCCCAAGGACAGTTCCCTGGTGCCGGTCTATGAGGGCGAACAGATGCCGTTTCTCGACCTGCTCTATGGCCTCATCATCCGTTCCGGCAACGACGCGGCCAACGCCGTGGCTGAGCTGTGCGCCGGCAGCGTGGACGCCTTTGTGGCCCGCATGAACGCCCGCGCCTACGAGCTGGGCATGACAGGCACCCATTTTGTCAACCCTCACGGCTATCATGATCCGGACCATTACACCACCGCGCGCGACCTGGCCACCCTCACACGGCAGGGGCTAACCGACCCCACCTTCTGCCAGATCGTCACCTGTTTGCGCTACGCCCTTCCTGCGACCTCAAAGCGGGGGGAACTGGTGATCGAAAACGCCTATGAAATTTTTAAGCCCGACTCGCCCTACTATATCGAGGGCGCGGCGGGCGTCAAGAGCGGATATACGTCAAAGGCGGGCTTCTGCTACGTAGGCGCGGCACAGCGAAACGGTCAAACCCTGATCGCCGTCATTCTGGACGCCCCCACGCGCAACCGCGCCTGGACCGATTTGAAAAGGCTGTTTGCCTATGGCTTTGCGTTTCTGGCGTCCTAACGGGCTGCCAGCGCGCCTGCGCATTTCCCCGGCATGGCCGGGGCTTTTTTTGCGTCCGCCTCGCGGGCGGCCGCCAGCCGGCGCATGGCCCAGGCATAGGCGGGGAAGAGGAACAGATCCGCCGCCACCCACGCGGCCGGACTAGCCGTGCATACGGCGATATAGCCGAACGTGGGCACCATCACCACGCCCACGATCACGCGGGCGGCCATTTCCAACACGCCGGCAAACACGGCCTGCCGCGTAAAGCCCAGCCCCTGAATCAGGAAGCGCACGATGTTGACAAAGGCCAACGGGATATACGCGGCCGAGTTCACCGTCAAAAACAGGGCGGCATTGGCCATCACCTGGGTTTCTCCGGCGTCCATGAACATCTCGGAAAGGGGCCCGCCGAACATCGACAGCACCGCAAAGGCCGCCAGCGAATACACAATGCCGATGGCCGAGCAGCTCTTCAGCCCCTTGCCGATGCGCTCCAGCCTGCCCGCGCCCACGTTCTGGCCGCCGTAGGTGGCCATGGTGCTGCCCAGCGCGTCAAAGGGGCAGCAGAACAGCTGGCTGACCTTGCTGCCCGCCGCCACGCTGGCCACATAGCTGGAGCCCAGCAGGTTAACCGACGCCTGTAGCACGATGGAGCCGATGGCCGTGATGGAATATTGCAGTCCCGTGGGCACGCCCATGCCGATGAGCCGTTGCACGCAAGCCCTGTCAAACCGCCAGTCCTGCCGGGTAAAAATGAGCATGTCGCAGTGGCGGATATAGCGGACGCACAGAAGCGAGGAAACCGCCTGTGAGATCACCGTGGCCCACGCCGCGCCCTCCACGCCCATGCCGAAGGCCAGGATGAAGAGCAGATCCAGCGCCACGTTGAGCAGCGAGCAGATCACCAGGTAGATCACCGGCGTGCGCGAATCGCCCAGGGAGCGGATGATGCTGAACAGCACGTTGTAGACAAACACCACCGGAATTCCCAGAAAGATCACAAAGATATAGGCGAAAGCGTTGTCCACGATATCCGCGGGGGTGTTCATCCAGCCCAGCAGCGGGCGGCACAGCGTGCACACCGCCGCCGTCATGACCAGCGAAAACGTCACAGCCAGCAGGATGGCGTTGACTACGAAGCGCTTAAGGCCGGGATAGTCCCGCTCGCCGAATTTCTGCGCCACCGGGATGGCGAAGCCGTTGCACACGCCGATGCAGAATCCCAGCACCAGAAAGCTAAGCGAGCCCGTGGAGCCCACGCCCGCCAGCGCCTTCACGCCCAGAAACTTGCCCACCACAATGGTGTCCACCATGTTGTACACCTGCTGAAACAGCAGGCCGAACAGCAGCGGAAAGAAGAATTCTACAACGCGCCGCATGGGCGAGCCTTCTGTCATGTCCCGGACGAGCGTTCCGGCCATACTGGTAGCCTCCTTTGCCAAATCGTAGTCGTACAGGCGCACAGTATACGCCGGTCAGCGTCGATTTGCAAGGGTTTTTTTCAAGAAAATACGCTTTTTTGCAAATGCTACGCCCAAGGCTCCGCCATGGGAAGAATACAGGTCATTTTTGGTATGATTCTTTCCATATTCTAACTTTGTAATCAATGTAAATCCATCGTTATGCACAAACCAACCATGCCCAAAATCCATCCTATATTGTAAAGCAGATACAAAAGGGAGGGCATGCGAATGCGGCGCATCGCTTTGTTTACGTGTACGCTTTGGCTGATGCTGACCGTCTGCGCGGCGCAGGCGGACGAGGTGGTGGTCACCCTGGGAGGCGACTGCGTGCTGGGTACGCGCGAGGAATGGAAAAACGACGCCGAAACCTTTGACACCATGATTGCCGAAAAGGGCTTTGACTGGTGCTTTGCGAGAATTGCGGAGCCGTTCCTGACCGACGACATCAGCCTGATTAACCTGGAAACCGTTCTGCAAAGCCACTCCGAGGGCCACGACCGCGGCAAGGAATTCACCTTTCGCGGCGACCCGTCCTACACCGGCATCCTCAAGGCGGCGGGCATCGAGCAGGTGAACATTGCCAACAACCACTACATCGACTTCGGCGGCAGCGGGCGCGAGAGCACGCGCGCGGCGCTGGAGGCCGCGGAGATTGGTTTCAGCGGCTATACCTACCGCTCGGTCGTGGAGGTGAACGGCTACCGCATCGGCTTTGCGGGCTGCCGCGAGACGGTGTATCTGGACCGCAAGGCGCCCGTGTACAACGATCTGGAGGCGCTCAGGGAAGCGGGCTGCGACGCGATCATCTATTCCTTTCACTGGGGCAAGGAATACAGCCCCACCCACAATCAGACCCAGCGCCGCATGGCGGACTACGCCATCGAGCATGGGGCGGACATCGTGGTGGGCACCCATCCGCACTGTGTGCAGGGAGTGGAGCACCGGCGCGGAAGCCTGATTCTGTGGAGCCTGGGAAACCTGGTGTTCGGCGGCACGCACGAGATGACTACCTTCGACGCGGTGGTGGCGCAGGTATCGCTCTGCTTTGAGGACGGGGCCTATCAGGGCGCGAAGCTGCGGCTTTTGCCGGTACTCACCTCCAGCGCGCGGCCGGAAAACAACTTTCAGCCCGAATGGGCCGAAGGAGAGGACTACGAGCGCATCATGGGCCTGATTCAGGATGACAGCGAAATGGAGATCGAGTCGGAGATGTGGTTCCCGGCGGGCTGACGCGGGCCGCTCACGTCTTTTCCAGCGGCAGGCAGGCGGTGAACGTGGTTCCCGCCCCCACCTTGCTGCGCACCTTGAGGTGCCCGCCGTGCGCCGTCACGATGATGCGCGCGATGCTAAGTCCCAGCCCGTGCCCGCTGGTCTGTGATTTCCGGGCCTCGTCGCAGCGGTAGAAACGGTCGAATACCTTGGGCAGGTCCTCGGCGGAAATGCCCGCGCCGGTATCCGTGACGCTCAGGTAACAGGTGCGGCTGTCGCGCCTGACCCCCAGGGTAATGCTGCCGCCCGCGGGCGTGTATTTGATGGCGTTGTCCACCAGAATGCGCATCAGCTGCTTGATCATGCCCTTGTCGGCGCTCACCCGGGCGTTCTGCGCGGGGCTGAGCTCGAAGCGGTGTGCAGATGAGAGAAGCCTGGCCTCGCGGTGCACCTCGCTCATTACCTCCAGCGGGTCGAACACCTCCATTTCCAGCATGAGCGTCTTTTTGTCGTGCCGGGCCAGGAACAAAAGGCGTTCCACCAGCTCCTTCATGCTGGCGGCCTCCTGCGAGATGGCGCTGATGCCCTCGTCGAGCACGGCCTTGTCGGTCTTGCCCCAGCGTTCCAGCATGCCCACATAGCCCTGAATGACCGCAATGGGCGTGCGCAGCTCATGAGAGGCATCGCTGACAAACTGCTTCTGGCTGTTGTAGCTGAGTTCGATGCGGTCCAGCATGCCGTTGATGACCAGCGCCAGGTCCTTGAGCTCGTTTTTTGCACCCTCCACGCTGATGCGGTCGCTCAAGTTGTTGGCGCTGAGGGCCGCGGCGGTCTCGGCCATGTCGGTGATGGGCTTGAGCACGCGGCGGTTCAGCCGGTCCCGGTGCGTAAGGAAATAACCCACGCGGTACAAATCCAGGCATACCAGCACCCAGAACAGGATGCTCATCTGATAGAGGAGGTCGTCCACAGGCCAGGCTGCCGCCACGCCCCCGTCCACGGTATCGACATAGAGCATCACGCGCCGCTGCCCGTCCTTTTCCACATCGGAAAACAGCAGCGCCAGCCGCTGCGCCATTCCCGCCAGACCGCCTTCGTAGGCCTGCGGCAGCAGATACGCCTCCGTAAAGGGGAGAGCGGCGAGTTGTTCCTGGGCATAGACGCCGTCCTGCGCGGGCGTCATGGCGGCCAACGCATCCAGCGAGCGGCTCACCGCGGGCCATTGCGCCACGCACAGGGCCAGCATCGCCGCTGCCAGCACCGGCAGGGTGGTCCGCAAAAGCTGCCCTGAAAAGTGCAGCGCGATGCGCAGCGTAAGCGACAGCCGCAGATTGCTCAAAAGCCGGACCAGCGTGCCATGCACCGCGCGGGAAAAACGATCGAAGCCGTTTTCCCCGCTGTCTTTGCGCTTGGCCGCGCCCAGGGGCCAGCCTGTCTCCTGCGCGTCCTTTTTCTGCTTTTGGGCGGTTTTCTTACTCATAGCGGAACATGTAGCCCACCGCACGGATGGTGTGGATGGTTTTGACGCCGAATTTATCGTCGATCTTCTGGCGCAGGTAACGGATGTATACGTCCACGATGTTGGTGTCGCCTGCGAATTCATAGCCCCAGACGTTGCTGAGCAGCTCGTCGCGCGTGACCGCCGCGCCCTCGTGCTGCCAGAGATAGTTGAGCAGGTCAAATTCCTTCTTGGTCAGCATGATGGGCTCGCCGTCAAAGCTGGCGCCATAGCTGGCCGGCTCGATGCGCAGCTTGCCCGCCGTGCGCGCACCGGTATCCACGGCGCGGTCCGCGCGGTGCTTCTTCAGGTTCACGCGGATGCGGGCCAGCAGCTCCTCGATGGCGAAGGGCTTGGTCATGTAGTCGTCCGCGCCCATGTCCAACCCCATCACCTTGTCGCTCACGTCGTCCTTGGCGGTGAGCATGATGATGGGCACATCGCTGGTCTGCCGAAGGCGGCGGCACACCTCGATGCCGCTTAGCTCCGGCAGCATCAGGTCCAGAATCAGCAAATCGGGCTGCCAGCTTTCGCACAGCGTAAGCCCCGTGCGCCCGTCATGCGCCGCCTGCACCTCATACCCCTCGTGCTCCAGCTCCAGCGTCACAAAGCGGGCGATTTTTACCTCGTCCTCAACGATCAGAATCTTGCTCATAGCGCGCTCCTCATCCCCCTGTTTTGATAAGCAGGCCAAAAGGGTCCCTGGTCCGGGACCCTTTGGATTCAGCGGATATCGGCCTCGTGATAGCCATCGCCGTCATCCCGCACGTCCACGCTGCCGCCGTCCGGAAATTGCACGTTCACGGGGCGCGTGCCGCTGGCGGCGCTTTCGGTGCGCGGCGGGGGCGTAGGGCGGTCCTTGGGCTCCTCCTGCGGGTGCTCCTGGGATTTGCCGCCGCTCTGGGAGAACTGCTGGGCGAAGCTGGACACGGTATGCTGCACGTTTTCCTTGGCATTTTTGACCATGCTGTCAAATGTTTCGGAGGAAAACTCGCGGCTGTCCCGGTCGATGTTGATGCGGTAGCCCAGCGCCAGGGATACGATCAGCCCGATGATGAAGATGTGCGGCGCGGTGATCAGCGTGAGCAGCACAAAAAGCGAGCTGAGGTTCACCACCACGGCCTCGTCCTTGCGCACGCGCAGCCGGAGGCGGTAGAGAAAGGTGAACACGCCCTTGGCGCCTTTGCCCGCGTCGCTGGAGGCGGGGCCGGTCTTGAGCCGTCCGTTTTTCTCCAGGTCCACCAGCGCCCTGGCCAGGCTGCCGTTGTGATACTCCAGCAGGTTGACGGCCTCTTCGTAGGAGATGCCGCTCTTCTGCCGCAGAATTTCGATGTCCTCAAAGGTGTACTTTGCCATGCTTCCTGCCTCCTTGCGATGTCCCCTGGGAACGATGTCATCTTACCACAATTCCGGCCGGAATGCTTGAGGATTTTGCAAGAGCTTCATGAGAAAATGATGAGATTTCGGATCATTTTTGCTTTCGCGCCGCCTTGGCGGCAAGCAGCGCGTCGGCGGTGTCCTGCGCATCCTTCTGGCGCTGGCGTTCGTCGCTTTTGGCACGGTGCCTGTCGGAAGCGGGTTTTGTGGAAGGCCGCGGGGCCCTGGACTGCTTCTCACGCGCACCGCGGCGGCGGACAAGCGCGGGCAGCGCTTCCTCCCATGGGAGTTTTCGCAGCGCGATGTCCAACACCAGCAGCACAAGCGCCAGCCACAACAGCGCCGGGCGCAGCGCCACCCGGCTCGTGGCAGGGGATACGGGCGTCGCCCAGAAGTCCGTCTCATCCGACAGCACGCGGCCGCCTGTGCGGGCCGCAAGGTCCTCCAGGCTCTGGTCCGGCTGGATGCGCAGATCATATT
>USFL01000080.1 GCA_900553905.1 uncultured Eubacteriales bacterium
CGGCGACCACCGAGATCTACACTCTTTCCCTACACGACGCTCTTCCGATCTATCATGAAGAAGGTGGCGGACCGGCACGGCATGGTGTGCCTGCTGCATGAGAAGCCGTTCGAGGGCGTCAACGGCAGCGGCAAGCACAACAACTATGCCTTGAGCACCGATACCGGCGTCAACCTGCTGGACCCCGGCGATACCCCCAGCGAAAACGCGCAGTTCCTTGTATTCCTCAGCGCCGTCATCGCCGCTGTGGACGATTATCAGGACCTGATGCGTGTGGCCGTGGCCAGCGCGGGCAACGATCACCGCCTGGGCGCCAACGAGGCCCCGCCCGCAATTATTTCCATCTTTCTGGGCGACGAGCTCAACGAGCTCATCCAAAGCATCGTCAACGCCAGCAAGTACGAGGCGCACGACCGCAACCGCACCTCGCCCTTCGCCTTCACGGGCAACAAGTTCGAGTTCCGCAGCCTGGGCAGTTCGCAGTCCATCTCCGGCCCCAACGTCATCCTCAACACCGCCATCGCCGATACCCTGATGAAGATGGCCGACGAGCTGGAGGCCGCCGAGGATGTGACCGCTGCCGTGGATGCGCTGATCCGCAGGACGCTCCGCGCACATATGCGCATCATCTTCAACGGCAACGGCTACGACCAGGCGTGGGTGGAGGAGGCCGGGCGTCGCGGTCTGCTCAACCTGCCCACCACCGTGGATGCCCTGCCCTACTATGTGGACCCCAAGAATGTGGCGCTGTTTGAGCGGCAGAAGGTCTTTACCCGCGAGGAGGTCGAAAGCCGCTACGAAATCAAGATGGAGACGTACATCAAGGTGATCGACATCGAGGCCATGAGCATGATCGACATCTCCCGCCATCTGATTTTGCCCGCCGCCATCGCCTACGCCAAGGACGTCGCCAGCTCGATCAACGTGAAAAAGAGCGTCGCGCCCGAACTGGAACCCGAGGCGGAAAAGGCGCTGCTCTCCGGCCTGAACGCCCAGACCAACACCCTCTATCAGGCGACGGAGAAGCTGGAATCCGTGCTCAAGGGCTGTGATGCGGGCGCGGACATGCTCGCGCGCGCACGGTACACCCGCGATCAGGTGATCGCCGCCATGAACGAGGTGCGCGCCGCCGGCGACGCACTGGAGGGCATCGTGGGCAAAAGCTACTGGCCCATGCCTACCTACCAGGATTTGCTCATGAGCGTGTGACGCGACGGGAACGTTTCGAAACGTCCATATCCCTGCGGCTTGACGCAAAAAAGCCCCGGCAGTCCTCCTTTTGAGGACATGCAGGGGCTTTTTCGATCAGTGGAAAATTCTGTTCAACACGCCAAAGCGGGCTGCTGGCAAAAAGAAGGGTTCACAATCCGTCATCTTCTGGTATAATAAGGAAAATGACAAGCACAAAGGAGACGGAGTATGCCCTGCCAAAGCTGTATTGCACAATTCTTCCATCACTTGCAAAAACCGGTCTGGGCGGCGGCGGTGTCGGCATTCGTGACAGGAATGCTGGTTTATCTTTTCGCCCTTACCAACACGCTGTTTTTGACCGGTGACGCCCTGAACAACGTCTATTTTAACGGCGATCTCATGTGGATTGGCCGCTGGAGCAGCCGGTGGCTATCCTCCCTGAGCACGAGCTACACAATGCCCTATGTAAACGGGCTGCTGATGATTTTAGCGGTGTCGGCGCTTTCGGGCATGCTGGTAGCGGTGCTCGAAATCCGTTCGACCGTGCTGGCCGTGGTCAGCTCGGCTGTTATGATGTGCTTTCCGACCGTGAGCGCGACGCTGGGGTTTCTGCACAATGCCGATGCGTATATGCTGGCCGCCATGCTCGCGGCGCTGGGCGTTCTGCTGCTGGAAAAAACACGCTGGGGTTTCCTGCCGGCCGTGTTGCTGATTGCCGTGGCGACAGGTACCTATCAGGCCTGCGCGACCTTTGCTCTGGGGATGCTGTTTGTGCGTGGCATGCAGCTGATGATCTGCAGGCCGGATGTAGGCCCCAGGGCGCTGCTGCTGCGCGCCGGGCGGTATGCGCTGTGTCTGATTCTGTCCGTCGCGCTGTACTATGTCGTGCTGCTGTCCATGACGGGCGGGCAAGGAACCACCGGGGACTATCAGTCCGTCACGGAGTCAGCCTCGCTGGAGACGCTCATGGCATTTCCCCAGAACCTGGCGGGGTGCTATCAGGATTTTTGGCAGGCCGTAGGTCCGCTTTCCACGGAGGAAGGCTGCCAGATGGGAAGCTGGCCTAACCACGTATTCATTGCGCTGGAGCTATTGCTGGCGTGTGTGTCGTTTCTGGCGCTGCAGGGCAGGAAGCCGCTGCGCTTTCTGGCGTTCCTCGCCCTGTGCGGGCTGGCGCCGTTCTTTCTGTGCGCCATCCGCATCTTTGCACCTGATAAGGTTTATAGCCTGATGACCTATAGCGTGGCCGGAACCTACCTCATCGGCATCGTGCTGATGGATTGCCTGCCGGAGACGATGGAGCGGCTGAAAGCGGCAAAAGGAGGGCGCGCAGCCAGCGGGACGCTGGCCGCCGTGAGCTGGGCGATGCTTGCCTGCCTGGCCGTGTGCGTCTATTCATGGTCGATTGATGCGAACGTAAAATTCCACAAGGCCAAACTGGATTATGAGAACATGTACGCGCAGTGCGCTACGTTCCTGGCCCTCGCAGAGGCCAATGAGGAGTACGTGGAGGGCATGCCGGTGCTCGTAATTGGCGACAGCTCCTATGCGTCGGGCAGAGGGCGGCCGGCCATGTATGAAACCAAGATGTATTATACCTTTATGAGGTATTGCCTGAACTTGGACATGCCCTTTAGCACGGCCAATGACATTCGGGACCTTGCGCGTGCGATTGAGGATTCGGAGGACTTTGTGCTGATGTCCTGCTATCCCGGCGAAGGCTGTGTGCAGGTCATTGGGGACTGCATGGTGATCAAACTCAGCGAACAGGACTATTGAACCTGAGGAGAGGATATTGTCGGCTCCCGCGCTGAAAAAGGCGCGGGAGCTGTTTTTTGGGCCTCTGCTCCCGGAAAGAAAAGCCATCCCCTGGTCGTTGGATAAATGTGGGTAAACGCCCCATGCAAGTTCATTCGACAAGGAGGAAGGGCAAATGCGCAGAATCGTGGGATGGATGATTGCGCTGCTGATGATGTGCGGCTCCGCCGTGGCGGCGGAGGCGGCGCTGCCCTGGGGATTGACATGGGAAATCACGCCTTCACAATATACGCAGGCACTGGAGGCCAACATGGGTGAGGGCTGGACGGCTGCCGCCCGGAGAGACGGGAGCGTGCAGATCGACCTGACGGTGCCGCACGGGAACTACAGCGTGAGCTGCCGGGCGGTCTTTGACGGGGGAAAGGAGCGGGACCAGGTCGCGTTCGTAGCGCTGGACGAGCTGGCGGGAGAGCCGCTGCGGCTTTCGTGGGTGGCTATAGATGTTGCGCCCACGGGAAAAGACATGGATTTCGACGGCGCTCTGGAGCTGTATCGAGCGCTTTATGAGCGCTTTGTCCAGGAATACGGCGAGCAGGCGACCAAACGCGTCTATCTCTCGGCCACGCACGGCAGCCAGCGTATTTCCCACCGCGCGGAGCGAGGACCCGACGGCCTGCCGGACTGGGATACGATTCGGCGGGACTGGCGCACGGACAGCGATGCTTCCGATTCGCTGTGGCTGGTGGCGGGCGACGATCACGCGAGCTGCCGCCTGTACGCCACAGCCGTTGGAATGGAGACAGGAAGCGATTGGCTGTGGCGCGCCTCGTACTTCTTTACGCGGGAGCGTCAGGCGGCGCCCTTTGAGCAGTATAGGACGGGCATCGGCGCCATGCGGGCCGCGGCCATCGGTCGTCAGGCGGCGTTGGAAGACACCGGCATGACGGAGGCGGAGTTCACCGCCTATTACCGCGACCCGGATGTGTGGCAGTACGACGATGCGGACAGCTATACCCTCTACATCTTTGCCCGAACCGCCGATATGTTCGATGGGGACAACTGCGTGTGTCAGATCTGCGTGGACCCGGATACGGGAGAGGTGCTCAACTTGGAATGGACTGACGGACTGGGATGAAGCAAAGGGAAGCCCCGGCAACACATGCGCGCTGCCGGGGCTTCCCTTTGCACTTGCTTACTTCTTTGCCGCACGAGCCAGAATCGGCGCAAGGAACTGCCCCGTATAGCTTTCGGGCACCTTGGCCACCTTCTCCGGCGTGCCCTGGCACACGATGGTGCCGCCGCCGTCGCCCCCTTCGGGGCCCAGGTCGATCAGGTAGTCGGCGGTCTTGATCACGTCCAGGTTGTGCTCGATGACCAGCACGCTGTTGCCCGCCTCCACCAGACGCTGCAGCACGTCAATCAGCTTCTGCACGTCGGCCATGTGAAGCCCCGTGGTGGGCTCGTCCAGCAGGTAGAGGGTGCGGCCCGTAGCGCGGCGGCTCAATTCTGTCGCCAGCTTGATGCGCTGGGCCTCGCCGCCGGAGAGCTGGGTGCTGGGCTGGCCCAGCTTGATATAATCCAGGCCCACGTCGTAGAGGGTCTGGAGCTTTTTGACGATGGGCTCATGGTTTTCAAAGAAGCCCAGCGCCTCCTCCACGGTCATCTCCAGCACCTCGTGGATGTTCTTGCCCTTGTAGCGCACGTCAAGGGTTTCGCGGTTGTAGCGCGCGCCCTTGCACACGTCGCACGGCACGTAGATGTCGGGCAGGAAATGCATCTCGATCTTGAGCAGGCCGTCGCCGCCGCAGGCCTCGCAGCGGCCGCCCTTGACATTGAAGCTGAAACGGTTTTCCTTGTAGCCGCGGGCCTTGGCATCCGGCGTCATGGCAAAGACGCGGCGCACCAGATCGAACAGGCCGGTATAGGTGGCGGGGTTGGAGCGAGGCGTGCGGCCGATGGGGCTCTGGTCGATGGCGATGATCTTGTCCAGCTGCTCCACGCCCTCCATGCGATCGAACTTGCCCGCCCGCGTCTTGGCGCGGTTGAGCACCTTGGCCAGATGCTTGTAGACGATCTCGTTGATCAGGCTGGACTTGCCCGAACCGCTCACTCCCGTGATGCAGCAGAACACGCCCAGAGGCAGCTTTACGTCGATGTTTTTCAGGTTGTTTTCCTTTGCGCCCCGCACCGTGAGCCAGCCGGACGGCTTGCGCCGCTTCCCGGGCACAGGGATGGACAGCTTGCCGCTGAGATATTGCCCCGTGAGGGAGCGCGGATTGGCCAAAATTTCGTCGATGGCGCCCTCGGCGATGATCTCGCCGCCGTGGATGCCCGCGCCGGGGCCCACGTCCACGATATAGTCGGCGGCGTACATGGTGTCCTCGTCGTGCTCCACCACGATGAGCGTGTTCCCCAGGTCGCGCAGGCGCTTGAGCGTGGCCAGAAGCTTGGCGTTGTCGCGCTGGTGCAGGCCGATGGAGGGCTCGTCCAGGATGTAGAGCACGCCCATCAGGCTGGAGCCGATCTGCGTGGCCAGACGGATGCGCTGGGCTTCGCCGCCGGAGAGGGTGGCCGCCGCGCGCGAGAGGGTGAGGTAGGACAGGCCCACGCTGTCCAGGAAGCCCAGACGTGCGTCGATTTCGCGCAGAATCTGCGAGGCGATCATGCTATCCTTCTCGCTCAGCCGCAGGTCCTTGAAGAAGGAGCGCGCCGCCGATACGCTCAGGTCGCACAGCTCGCTGATGTTCATGCCGCCCACCGTCACGGCGAGCACTTCGGGGCGCAGACGGCGACCGCCGCAGGCGCGGCAGCTGTCGGAGACCATGTATTCCTCATAGGCGGCCTTCATGGACTCGCTCGTGGTTTCGCGGTATCGACGGTTGAGCGAGGTGATGACGCCTTCGAAGGTGGTCTGGTACTGCCCCTTGCCGTGGGCGCTTTCATATTCGATGGTGATTTTGTCGTTGGACCCGTAGAGCAAAATGTCCAGAATCTTGGGCGGCAGATCGCGCACGGGCGTATCCAGGCTGAAGCCGTACAGCTTGGCCAGCGCCCGGAAATAGCTGCTGGCCATGCTGGTTTTGTCCGTGGTGTTCCAGCCCATGGCCTGCAACGCGCCCTGGTTGAGGCTCAAATCCGGGTTGGGGATGACGGTTTCCGGGGAGATGCGCATCACCGTGCCCAGGCCGCCGCATTCGGGGCAGGCCCCGAAGGGGCTGTTGAAACTGAACATGCGGGGCGAGAGCTCCTCGATGGACACGCCGCACTCCGGGCACGCGTAGTTCTGGGAGAACAGCAGCGTCCCCTTGTCAAACAGATCCACCAGCACCAGACCGCCGCTTTCCTCGGCGGCGGTCTCCATGCTGTCGGCCAGGCGCTGGCGGAATTCGTCGGAGGGCCTTACGATCAGGCGGTCCACCACGATCTCGATGTCATGCTTTTTCTTCTTGTCCAGGCGGGGCGTATCGTCCAGCTCGTAGAGCTCGCCGTCGATGCGCACGCGCACGAAGCCGCGTTTCTGTGCGTCCTCCAGAAGTTTGGTGTGCTCGCCCTTGCGCGCGCGCACCACGGGCGCGAGCAGTTGCAGCCGCTGCCCCTCCGGGTAGGCCATTACCTGATCGGCCATCTGGTCGATGGTCTGCTGGCGGATCTCACGGCCGCACTTGGGGCAGTGGGGCACGCCCACCCGAGCGTAAAGCAGGCGAAGATAGTCGTAGATCTCGGTGACGGTACCCACGGTGGAGCGGGGGTTGCGCGCCGTGGTTTTCTGGTCGATGGAAATGGCGGGGGACAGGCCCTCGATGGAGTCGATGTCCGGCTTTTCCATCTGCCCCAGAAACATGCGCGCGTAGGAGGACAGGCTCTCCA
>USFL01000081.1 GCA_900553905.1 uncultured Eubacteriales bacterium
TCAAAGGTTTTTCCTCCTGACACGCTAATAATCAGACGCGAACGCCCTCAACGGAGATGTTGACCCGACGCACCTTCACGCCCGTCATGCTTTCCAGCTTGTAGCGCACCGTTTCCACGATGGTCTTGCAAACCTCGGCGATGGAAATCCCGTATTCCACGATGATGAACAGATCCACATCCAGCATATCGTCCACCAGCTTGAGCTGCACGCCCTTGGACAGGTTTTCGCGGCCCAGCCATTCCACCAGGCCGTCCTTGGCCCGCTTGCTGGACATGGCCACGATGCCGTAACACTCCAGCGCGGCGTAGCCGACCACCTTGAGCATCACGTCCTCTGTGATGTAGATCGTGCCTATGTCATTTTTGATCTTGCACTCCATGTTTGTCCTGCGCCTCCTTGCGCGGCGGCAACCCGCCCACAATGCTGACCCATTCGCAAATGCGCAACAGATCAGGATAATTATACATGATTGTCGCTGTTTTCGCAACTGATTCGCCAAAAGGATTTCATGCGCTAAAATTGTTACGTTTTTTTCGCTGCGCGGCGGCGGCGGAATCCGCTGTTTTTCAAGCGCAGGCCTTGACGACGTTTTCACGTCTCCAGAATTCTTCCAAAAAGTGTTACTTTTCTTTTGTAAAACGATGCGCTGTGTTTACAAAGGCGCAATATGTGCTATAATAGAAAGGAATCCGCGTGCGTACACGCGCCGCCTTTTCGGACTCGCACCCAAGGCCACGCAAGGAGATGTAGCATGAACGCCAACCGCACCAAGTACGCTTCCACCCCGACCTACGGGATGCAGAAGCGCGGTTTTATGAAAAAAGCCCCCGTGCGGCAGGTTCCGGAAGCCCCTGTTTTTTCCAAGGTTCCGCAGCCCGCCCCCGTCGTACCGCCCGCCGCGCCGCAGGCGCAGCCTCCGCAGGCCTTTGCGCAGTCCATGCCCCCACAGGGAGGCTTCGCGGGCATGCCGCCCTATTTTTCCGCGCCCATGCAGGGCACGGCGCAGGTTCCCTTCGCCTCGCCCAGCTTCATCCAGCCCACGGCGGGCCAGCCGCCGTTCCAGGGCTTCGCGGCGGGAGCGTCCACGGCCGCCCCGCCGCTGGGCAACAGCGCCGCCGTCTTTGGCGCGTCCAATCCTGGCTTTTCACCGCGCAGCCAGGGTTTTGTGCCGCCCGCCCCGCAGGCTGCCCAGCCCTCTCCCGTGCAGACCATGCAGCCTGGCCAGCCGCAGCCCATGCGGCCCGCGGTGCAGCCCGCCATGTATCCCTTTTCCCCCATGCAGTCCGCCGCGCCCGGCGTATCGCCGCAGGCCATGCCCGGCTACGTGCCGCAAGGCGGGATGACCCCGCCGCAGAGCGCAGCCTTTGGCGGCATGCAGCCGCCTCCCTTCGCGTCCGCCCAGGCGCAGGCCGCGGGAGGCGCTTCGCAGCAGCCCATGTTCAACCTGCGCACGCCGCCGCCCCAGCCCGCGCGCGAACGCGCGCCCTTCAACGCCGACCGTCTGTGGTCCGTGTTCCTGTTCGGGCTTCTGCCGCTGGTCTTTATCCCCTGCCTGTTCGTGCCCTCCTCGCTGGACGTGATCCGCTATGTGTTTCTGGGCCTGTGTGTGCTGGGGCTGGGCGGCATGTGGTACCGGCAGATGTTCTCCTCCGTCACCCGGCTGATCGTGAGCATGGTCTATGTGGCGCTGTGTATCGTCACCGTCGCCATGATGATGCAGGGAGGCCGCGATGTACTGCGCACCGGCGCCAACAGCGGCCAGCCGGCCTCCGTGCAGTCCAGCGTCGCGCCGGACGGAAACGACGCCGCCGCGGCCGTCCCCAGCGAGACGCCTTCGCCCACGCCGGTGCCCACACCCTCCGGTCCGTCGGAGGCTGAGCAGCGGCTGGAAACCTTCATGGCGCTGTGGCAGAACAACAATCCGCAGGAGATGGTCAGCCTGGTGCAGCCCAGCTGGGCGAGCGCGCAGGAGAATCCCTCGACCGCCCTGTTTGTGCTCCTGGCCAACCGCACGCCGGAGGACTATACCATCGAGGAAATCTCCGGCACGGACCAGGATAACAGCCGCACCGTGACCATGACCGCCACCATCAACAAGAACAATGGCAAGGACCCCTCCCTCTACCGCTTCATGGTCATCATGACCAAGGAAGGCGACGAATGGTACGTGGACCCCAACTCGCTGGCCACCAATGATGAGCTGCAAAGCAGCGAGGAAAACGTGGTCAACAACCTGAGTGTGGCGGATGCCACCGCAACCCCGCGGACCACCGTGACTCCGGCTCCGGCGGGAGACACGACTTTGTATTACAACCTTAGCGGCGGCAGCTTCTATCATCTGGACCCCTACTGCTCGAGCGTGGCGGAAGAGTATCAGCCGCTGACGGGCACCTTCCCCTACAGCGAGCTAAGCCAGTATATCGGGCAGTACAACCCTTGTCTGGTCTGCAACGCGCCGACCAGCACGCTGGACTGATGGCTGACCGATTTGCAAAAGAAGGAGCTTTTCCGTGGACAAGACCAATGTGATGCGCCTGCTGGACGGCATGGGCATCCCCTACACGCCGCGTTCCTATCCTGCGGACGGGTCTGCGCCAAGCGGCGTGGAAGCGGCACGCCTGATGGGCGAGGACCCCTCGCACGTGTTCAAAACGCTGGTGACGCAGGGCGCGTCGCGGCGGTACTATGTGTTTGTGATTCCGGTGGCGGAGGAGCTGTCGCTCAAGAAGGCCGCCGCGGTCGTGGGAGAAAAGAGCATTGCGATGCTCAAGAGCAAGGATCTTCTGCCCCTGACGGGCTACGTTCATGGCGGCTGCTCCCCCATCGGCATGAAAAAGCCGTTTCCCACCGCGGTGGATGAAACGGTCGAGCTGTGCGATACGGTCATTTTCAGCGCCGGCAAGATCGGCTATCAGGTAGAAATGACCCCGGCGGATTTACAGCGCGCAATATCCTGCACCCTTGCAGATTTGACGGTCTGACGGCACACAAAAGGCGCGGAGCGCGTTTCCCTTGATTGGGATGCGCGCCCCGCGCCTTTTCCTTTACAACTTTTTGACCATGAAAATCTCGTCCAGCAGCGTGCCGTCCCGCAGGCGGATGGCGTCGGGCCCCCGGCCCGTTTCCACAAAGCCCAGCCGGTCGTAGAGGCGGCGCGCCCGATCGTTTCCCTGCGCATAAGCCAGCTCCAGCTGCATCACGCCCCGTCCGCGCGCGAAGGCCTCCATCTCCTCAAACATGGGACCGGGAATGCCCTGTCCCCAGTACGCCCTGCGCAGCGCGATGGAGATCGTGGCGCGGTGCCGGGTCTTGACCCGATTCATGCAGACGACCTGGCACGTGCCGGCGATCTCGCCGTTCACGTCGCACACCACCATCAGCTGATCCGTCTGCCGCGCCATGTCCTGCAGAAGCGCTTTCTCCGTTTCCACGGGGATATCCCATTCCTCCGGCACACGCAGCAAGAAATCCGTCTCCTCCGCGCAGGCGCGCAGGTAGGCCAGCATTCGCGGCGCGTCCTCCGGCACGGCGGTCCTGAGCACGGCGGACGCGCCGTTTTTCAGCGTTATGTTTCGGGGAAGCATGCGGTTTCCTCCTTACAAAAAATGGCGGGAGAGCAGCCGGCAGCCGCCCTCCCGCTTCGTTTCACCAAATCAGTACGCATAGGCCATGACCACGCCGCCCATGTTGTCCAGGCTGGCCAGGTAGCTGCTGGCGGGATTGGGCACGGGCAGCTGCACGCTCTGCGCGTCGTCCGCGATCTTGATGCGCACGATCTCATACTTGAGGGCGCCGTCCTCATAGACGCAGATGTGGGGATGCGCGATCAAAAACTCGATGTATTCCTCCAGGCACATATCCATCACACGCATGGCGGCGGAATGCGCCTTGCCCACATAGCGGTAGAGGTTGAGCTGCGCGGAAACGCCGGTCTTGTAGCTTTTATCCTCCCAGCCCTTGGGAAAATCGGCCGTGGGGAAGCGGAAGATGATGCCGAAGCGCCAGCAGTTCTCCGTCAGCCACGCGCCCTGCTCGGATTCAGCCTGGAATTTCAAGTTGTTGAGCTCGGCGTTGTCGCGCTGGTAGACGTCCATGCGGAAGGACATGCCGGTATGATAGTCGCTGTTGCCGGGGTAGTTGACTTTTTTCTTGGTTTCCTCGATGAGGGTGTTGCCGGAATAGCGGGAAGAAAGGCTCTCCATTTCCGCGTTGAAAAGTTCCTCCTGCGCCTCGACCGAGCGGTAGCCCTCCATCACGATATAGTACTCCAGCCCCGCCTCGTCCTTGGCGGCGGTGAGGGCTTCGCTTAGCGCGTCATAGGCAGGCTGGAACACCTGCACGCTGTTGTCCTGCACCTGAATCTGGAAGTTGCTGGCCGTGCCGATGCTCACCAGCCCGTCGGTGGAGAAGTCCGACGGCAGCGAATGCCAGGGGTTGACCAGCAGCAGCCCGCCGTTGATGAGAGACGCGCGGTCCAGCGTGATGGTGCTGGTGTTTTCCAAGCCAGCGTTGCTTTCATCCTCGATACGCCAGAGGGTGTCGTTGAGCGTTTTTTCCCAAGACGGCAGGTCCGCAGAGGACACCACGCCGGTACTGGGCGCAAGCGCGGCGCTTTGCTCGGCGCGCAGCTCGTTCATCATGGCGTTGAACTCCAGCTCGGCCTCGGCGTTTTCGTTTTCGATGCGGTTGCGGGTGGAGACGTAGTCATTCGTGACCGCCAGGGAGCACAGATAAAACACGCCGATGCCCACCACCACCACAATCGCCAGGATGCCGGCAGCGCGAAGCAGGGTTTTGTAGGGATCTCGCTTCATTTTGTGGATCTTCTTGTTGGAGTTGACTCGCATACGGCGATACCACCTTTCCGGGCTTAACCCAGCAAACGTCCGATCACCTCGTAGAGGTGTTCCAGCTCCTGTGCGCTATTATAGGAAAGCGTGATTTTTC
This sequence comes from uncultured Eubacteriales bacterium, assembly GCA_900553905.1. Lineage (GTDB taxonomy): Bacteria > Bacillota > Clostridia > Christensenellales > Aristaeellaceae > Limiplasma > Limiplasma pullistercoris. Next base: position 4,951 of record USFL01000081.1, read on the forward strand.
CCCGCGTCTCCGTGCCGGAGAGCGTGGTCTTGAGGCCCAGGGCCTCGCGCATGGCGTTTTGCAGCGCCAGCAGTTCGGGGCCTGCCTCCCGTTTGGGGGCCGTCTGGCGCGCGGCAGGACGGGCCTTGGCCATCTCCTCGAGCTTTCGCACGCTGTATCCATGCAGCACGCACTGGTGCGCCAGCTCCAGCTGGCGCGTCTCACTGTCCAGCCCGGCCAGCACGCGCGCGTGCCCGGCGGACAGGTCGCCCGTAACCACCAGATCGGTCACGGCCTTGGGGAGATTCAAAAGCCGCAGCGCGTTGGCGATGGCCGGACGGCTCTTGCCCAGCTTGCGCGCGGCCTGCTCCTGCGTATAACCGCATTCCTGCATGAGGCTGCGGATGGCGGCGGCCTCCTCGATGGGGTTGAGGTCCTGACGCTGCAGGTTTTCGATCAGCGCGGCCTCCATCTGCTGCTCGTTGGTCATGCTGCGCACGATACAGGGCACCGTCTCCAGCCCCGCCAGACGCGCGGCGCGGTAACGGCGCTCGCCCGCGACGATGCGGTAGCGCATACCGTTTTCCACCACCAGGATGGGCGAAAGCACGCCCGCCTCGCGGATGCTGTCGGCCAGTTGCTCCAGCGCTTCCTTGTCAAAATCCCGTCTGGGCTGGGAGGCGTTGGGGTCGATCTCGTCGATGGAGATATCGCGCACCACCGTTTCCAGCAATTCGCCGCTCTGTGGCAAAAGCACGTCCAAGCCCCTGCCGAGTCCGCCGCGTTTCATCTCTTACCGACTCCTATCTGTTGCGCTGCAAAAACTCCTGCGCCAGCCTGCGGTAGCTGTCCGCCCCCAGGCTGCGGGGGTCGTACAGATGGATAGGCAGGCCGTGGCTGGGCGCTTCGCCCAGGCGCACATTGCGCGGGATCGCCGTGGCGAACACGCGGCTTTTGAAATGCTTCTTGACCGAATCCACCACCTGGATGCCCAGGTTGGTGCGCGCGTCCAGCATGGTCAGCAGCACCCCCTCGATATCCAGACCGGGGTTGAAGGCATGCTTGACGCGGTTGACGGTGTTCATCAGGCTGGATACGCCCTCCAGCGCATAGTATTCGCACTGGATGGGGATGAGCACGCGCTGGGCCGCCGTGAGGGCGTTGACCGTGAGCAGCCCCAGCGAGGGCGGACAGTCCACAAAGAGGAAGTCAAAGTCCCCCTCGATGGTCTTGAGCAGATGTTTCAGGCGGTATTCGCGCCGGTCCAGCTCCACCAGCTCCAGCTCCGCGCCCGCCAGACGGATATCCGCGGGGATCAGGCTCAAGCCCTTTACGCAGGTGCTTTGCAGGCAGGCGGAAAGCGGCGTGCGTCCCATCAGCGCCTCATAGACCGAATGGGCGCCTGCGCTGCCGCCGATGCCGCTGGTGGTGTTGCCCTGGGGGTCCAGGTCTACCAGCAGCACGCACTTGCCCGCTTCGGCCAGACAGGCTGCCAGGTTAATTGCGGTCGTGGTTTTGCCCACGCCGCCCTTCTGATTGGTGATGGCGATCGTCTTGCCCATATCAGCCCTCGTTCATATCCATTCGTACGCCTTTGCGCCAGGGACCATTGTACCCTGTTGCACGAAAAAAGTAAAGCGCTCCCCCTCAGAACACGAGGGAAACCTCCGCGTCGCCGTCCTCGCCCAGCTCATCCAGCACGTAGCTTTCGGGCGGCGCGTTCAGGCGGGAGTACTCGTAGGCCAGCTGCTCCTCCACATCGCCGCCGCGGCTTTCAAACTCGGCCACGGCCTCCTGGGCCTCCTCGGTGAACTCCTCCAGCGTCATGCCGTTGG
>USFL01000082.1 GCA_900553905.1 uncultured Eubacteriales bacterium
CGGCGGTGTCCTGCGCGGCCTTGCGGCGCTTGTGTCCGTCGTCCTGCGCACGGCGCCTGTCAGATCCGGATGTCCCGGCGGGACGCGGGTCCTTGGGCCGCTCCTCCCGTCCGGCGCGGCGGCGCGTCACGGCGGCCAGCGCTTCCTCCCAGGGGAGCTTGCGCAGCGCGATGTCCATCACCAGCAGCGCCAGCGCCAGCCACAGAAGCATCGGGCGCAGCGCCGTCCGTCCCGTTGCCGGAGATACGGGCGTCGCCCAGAAATCCGCCTCACTTGTCAGCACGCGACCGCCCGTGCGGGCCGCGAGTTCCTCCAGGCTTTGGTTCGGCTGCACGCGCAGGTCATATTCCCCGGAGAAGCCGCACACCGCGCCGCCTTCCTGCGCATGGACGGTTCCATCCGCGCCCGTATAGGTGACGCGCACGGCGTAGGCGCCCTCCTGCGCAGAGGATAGCTCGCCCTCGTATTGACCGGGGGCGGTTTCATCGAGGCGAAGGGTCTCCTGCGTGCCGTCGGGCAACGTCACTACGGCCTCCGCCGCGCCCGAAGCGGCCTGCGCCAGCGTATAACGGATGTGCACCGCCCCGTCCTTAGCCTGCGCAGTCAATTCGCCCTCGCGCTGCGCGCCGGGAAGCAGGCGGGAAAGCACGCCGCCGAAGAAACGCGGCGCATCCTGCCAGGCCATGAAAGCGGCGGTCCACGCCCCCTCCACATCGCTGGTCCAGGCGGCCACCTTGCCGGCGCCCGCGTTCCACCACGAAAGCAGCGGGTCCTCGGTATCGCTGGCCAGCGTCACGGTCGCGGTGGGCTTTTCCGCGGCGCACAGATAACCGTCCACCTGCGGCAGTCCATCGAAGCCGGACAGCGTCTGCGCTTCGAGGATCACGGGCGTAAAGGTATGGTTTTTCACATAGCTGTCGCTCACCAGCATGGTTTCCTTGGTAAAGATCTTGGGAATGCTGTCGAACTCGCCCACCTCATAGGCGCGTCCTCCCCCCAGTGTGGACAAGAGGCGCATCAGCTGCGCATTGGCGTCGGTGCCCACGGCCACGGTGGTCAGCGTGATGCCGGACCTTTGCATCGCCAGGGCGATGTCCTGAAAGCCCGTATCGGCGGGCTGGCCGTCGGAGAGAAAGATGACGTGTTTCTGGGGCGTCTGGGCGGCCTGCAGCACGCGGTAGGCCTCATCCAGCGCGGAATAGAAAGCCGTGCCGCCGTCTGCGCGCAAAGTTCCGATCAGGCTCTGCACATCCTCCAGGCTGCTCACGCTCTGGAAGGGCACCACCCATTTGGCCGTATCGTCGAAGCCGATCACGCCGATGTTATCGCGTTCGCTCAGCACCTCCACGGCGCTCATGGCGGCTTCCTTGGCCGCTTCGATGCGCGAAGCGCCAAACTGCCCGCTGGTCATGCTGCCTGATTTGTCGATACAGATCACCAGCGACAGGGCCGGCATGCGCTGCTTGTTGCGCACGTCGATGGTCACGGGCAGGAGCGCTTCAAGGTCCGTGCCCCGATAGCCTCCCAGGGCGTAGCTGGTATCGCCGCCCAGCACCAGCAGGCCGCGTCCCAGCGTGCGGACGGCCTGGTCCAGCGCCTGCCACTGCTTCTGCGCGGCGGCGGCATAATCGATGTTGTTGAGCACCACCGCGTCATAGGCCAGGTAGCCGTCCGCGCCGGAGGGCATGGCCGCAGGGCGGATGCGCTCCACCCGCATGCCGGATGCGGAGAACAGCTTTTCCGCCGTGCCGGCTTCCTCCACCAGCAGTACGTTTGGCGCGCCCAGCACGCGCGCGTAGGCCGCAAGGCGGTTGTTCTGGCTCTGCGTATCCTCCCCGCTGACCAACCGCGCCTCATAGGTGACCACGCCGGTCTTGTGCGTCATAAGGGAAAAAGCATAGCGGTTTTCCCCAGCCTTGAGCGATACCTCGCGGGTGTCGGTGGCCTCGCCGTTCTGGTACAGAACCAGCGTGGCTGTCATGTCCGCATTCGCGTCGATGGTGACGGAAAGGGGCACCGCCTGTCCCTCGTATGCCTCGGCGGGAGCGGTCAGCTCGCTGATCTGGGCATCCGGTCCCAACGCCGTCTCCAGCGGCAGCACGTCCACGCGCACGCCTGCGGCGGCCAACAGGTCCACCGTGGAGGCGGACAGATCCGCCTTGCCATCGCTGATCACGGTCATGCCGCCGCTTCCGCCGCTTGGCAGAAGGGCCGCCGCCAGACGCAGCGCGCCGTCCAGGTCGCTGCCCGACCGGTCCACGCTGGCGCTCACGCCCGAAAAGGCGGGCTCATCCCCGGCAGGCGTATCCACCATGGCGTCCGCCCCGAAGGCGATCACGCCCGCTTCCTGCCCCAGCGGCAGGCGCGCGAGCGCACGGCTGACCCCTTCCTCCGCTTGCGCGTGAAGCTGGCGGATGGAATCCGACACGTCCATCACGACCCACCTTTGCGCCGCGCCCGATGTGGTCAGAACCGACGGACCGGCCACGGCCAGCGCCAGCACAAGGCACAGAAACAGGCGCGCGCAGAGCGTGACCCGCCTGCGCAACGACCCGCGGCGCACCCGGTAACGGCGGTCGATCAGCCACACCGCGGCCAGGCCCAGCGGAATCAGCGCCAGGGCCCAGAGCGATTCAAATGCCAGTCCCACGGCGGCTCACCTCCCATTCCAGCAGCATCACGGCAAACAGCGCCGCAAGCACCCAGCCGGTCCACTCGCGGTAGCTGGATGTATCCCGCGCCTGCGCGCCCTCCGTGGATGCGGGCACCGTCAGGGTGTCGCTTTCCTCCGGCGGAATGTGCAAGGCAAACGCCGTTTCCCGCACCTGTCCGTCCGCAAGGGTTTCCACGAGACGGTACACGCCGGGCGCGTCCGTATCGGCAAAGTCGGTTCCCTCCAGAGCAATCTGCTGTCCATCCGGCGTCTCCACCCATGCGGACTCGCTGCGCGCGTCCAGCGCAAACGAAACGGGCGCGCCGCAGCCGGCCGCCTCCACGGAAGCGGCCGCGTCCGGCAGAAGCCAGGAAAGCAGGTTTTGCACCATCACCGGAAAGTCCGCCTTGAGGGGCAGGTTGCTGTCATGCAGGTCGAAGCCCAGCGCAGCCGCGCGCCGTCCCTCGCCTTCGGACAGGGCCAGCAGCGTCTCGCCGCCCGAAAGCAGCACGGGCGTGCCTCCCGCAAGCGGTCTGAAGGAACGGATGGCCACGTCCGTAAGCAGCAGATGCTCACAGATCTCCGCCGCTTCCGCGTCCACGGCAGCGCGCAGGGTTCCTCCGTCCCCCTGCACGGCCTCGCCGGGCGTGATGCCCAAAATCGGCTCCGGCGGATTCACGGCCCAGATGGCCCCCGTCTCCGGCAGGGCTTCCGGCAAAACGCCATCATAGATATACAGATCGCATCCGGCGGCGGCCTGCGCATCCTGCGGACCGGCCAGCACCAGATTGAGTTCCGGCCGAAGGCGAAGCGCCTCCTCCAGAAACACGTTCCCCTCCGTCACCAGCAGAGCCGTATACTGCCGCCGGCTCTGCTCCACAGCCCAGCGCGTATCGTCCACGGCCAGCGCGCCGCCGGGCGATACGCGCGCCATGGCGCTGCGCGTGCCCTCCGGCACGGTCAGAAGCACGCCCTGACTCTCCCCGTCGGCCAGCGAAACGGCGCGCACGTCGCACAGTGCGCCGTCCGCGTAGCACTCCACCTCCACCTGCGCATCCCCGCCCCAGCTGACGAGGCGCACAAAGGCCGTGTTTTCCTCCGGCTGCAGGCTCATGTCCATCAGGCTCACGTTGGGCGCGCTTTCCCCCACCGCGCACAGGTTCGCCTCCGGCGGGATCTCCACGGCGCTGTCGGTGAACACGTAGATCTCCATGCCGGGCGCCTCGCGCCGCATGGCCGCCGCCAGCGACAACGCACCGGACAGGTCCGCGCCGCCGTTGCCCGCTTCCAGCCCCCGGATGACGCTTCCGGCCATCGCATGGTCCGTGCTGCGCGACACCAGCGGCGAAAACGACTGACCCGCCGCAAGCACCGTAACCGCATCCCCATCGCGCATGCCCTCCAGCAGGCCCAGGGCCTGCCGCTTCGCGTCCTCCAGGCGGGACAGTCCCTCACCGTCCACGGCCTGCATGCTGGCGGACAGGTCGAAAATGAACACGCGCTCGCCCCCCAGGCCGCCCGCGGTAACCGGGCGCATCAGCGCAAGCGAAAGCAGCGCCACCATCGCCAGCTGCAGCCACAGAAGCAGCTGGCTCCTAAGCCGCTGAAACGGCCGGTTCTGACGGGTGCGTTCCTCGGTTTTTTTCCACAAAACCAGGCTCGGCACCGGTGTGCGCCGGGCCTTCCTTTTGAGCAAATACAGCGCGATCACCGGCAGGACGCCAAGAAACGCCCAGGCTCCCGCGGGATTCAGCCATTCCATCGCGTCTTATTCCCCCTCTTGTGAATCAGGCGACCAGCCCGGCGGCGCTAAGCGCGCGGATGAGCTGGTCCTCAAACGGCTCCTCCGGTATGATCAGGCCATGGCACACCCCCCGCGCCCGACAGAAGGCGGCCACCTCCTCCACATAGGCGCGCGCAGTTTCGCGGTAGCGCCGCAGCGCCTCGTAGCCTCCGGCGGTGAGGAAGCGCTCACCCGTCTCGCTGTCTACCAGCTCGGCCGTGTCCTCCAGCTGCGGGTCCCATTCGGCGGCGCTCCACACCTGCAGGACGGAGGTTTCCTGCTTGCGGTACAAAAGCGAGAGCACGGCTTGCTCCCAGCCGTCCAGCAGGTCGCCGATGAGCACGGACGCACCCCTGCCGCCCGCGAGCCTCATGGCCGGCACGGCGGTTTCGATCATCGCGCGCCCCTGGGGCCGCGTGTCCTCCAGAAACGCGGACAGCTCCGGGTAACAGTGCCGGCCCCGGAGCGGGCGCGTATGCCGCTCTCCCCCGCCGCCCAGGGTATGCACCGTCACGCTGTCGCCGCCGCACAGGCACAGGTAGCCCAGCGTCTGCGCCAGCTGGCACGCAGGCTCCCATTTGCCGAAATCCATGGAGGCGCTCGCGTCCACGATCAGATGGACGCGCTGCTCCTGCTCCTCCATGAACAGCTTCAAAAACAGCTTTTCAAAGCGCGCGTAGGCGTTCCAGTCCACGCGGCGGATGTCGTCGCCCGCCGCGTATTCGCGGAAGTCCGAAAACTCCACGCTGCTGCCCAGCGCGCGCGAACGCCGCAGTCCCCCCGAACCGCCCGACGCCGGATGGCGCATGCGCAGGGCCAAAGCGTCCAGGCGCTTCAGAAACGAATCGCTCAGCATCATGCTCATCCTCTCCCGCTTCAGCCGCGCGGAAGCTGCTTAAGCAGCGCGGCGATCACGCCTTCCACCGTTTCGCCCTGCGCCATGCCCTCGAAGCTCAGGGCGATGCGGTGCCTGAGGCATGCGGGCGCAACGGCTTCGATGTCCTCAAAGGCCACGTTGTAGCGCCCGTTCATCAGCGCGCGGGCGCGTGAGGTGGCTATCAGCGCCTGCGCCGCGCGCGGGCTGGCTCCAAAGCGCACGCAGCGGCGCACCAGCTCCGGGCTCTGGTCCAGTTCGGGATGCGTGGCCAATACCAGCCGCAGCGCGAAATCGCGCACAGCCTGCGCCACGGGCACCTCCTGCGCCACTGCGCGCAGGCCCATGAGCGTCTCCGCATTGGCGACGCACCCGGCATGGCTGGTCTGGGGCACGGTGGTCAGTCCCACGATTTCCGCCAGCTCTTCCAGCGTTGGGAAATCCACCAGGATTTTCAGCATGAAGCGGTCCAGCTGCGCCTCCGGCAGAGGGTAGGTGCCCTCCTGCTCCATGGGGTTCTGCGTGGCCAGCACGAAGTAGGGCTCCGAAAGCGCATGCGTTTCGCCGCCCACGGTGACGGAGTGCTCCTGCATGGCTTCCAGCAGCGCCGCCTGCGTTTTGGGCGTAGCGCGGTTGATTTCGTCCGCCAGCACGATGGAGGCGAACAGCGGTCCCTTGCGAAAGCGGAACTCGTTGCCTGCGTCGGTCTTGACGATGATGTTGGTGCCGGTGATATCGGCGGGCATCAGGTCGGGCGTGAACTGGATGCGGCTGAACGGCAGGTCGAACACGCTGGAGAGCGTGCGCACCAGGCGCGTCTTGCCCAGGCCCGGCACGCCCTCCAGCAGCACGTTGCCGCCCGCGATCAGCGCGGTGAGCAGCTGCTCCACCACGCGCTCCTGCCCGATGATCTCCTTGGCGATTTCACTCCGGATGGCCTGTACCGTATCAAAAAAGGACTTGATCTGCTCCTGTGGAATCATGCCCCGTATCCTCCTCATCATTGCGCAAGCGCGTTAAAGTACGTTTCGACCCACTGCCGGGCGTAGGCGGGCAGGCCCGCGTCCTGCGCGGCTTCCACGGCCGCCTCGCGGTACTCCGGCAGGGCCTGCCGGTAGGGCACGCTGCCCTCCAGGCTGCCCGCACCATTTCCGGCCTCCGCCTCCAGAATCTCCCCCTCGCCCATCTGGCCGCGCTCGTTTTGAACCTCGCCGGATGTGCCCAGCCGTGTGGGGTCATAGATGGCCTCATAGGCCGCGACTTTCTTTTCCGGCGAGGCCGTGCCCTGCGCGGGCGCTGCCGCCTGCGCGGGATTCACACCCCCGTCCCCGTCGGACGAGCCCAGGCTGGCCCCGCCGCCGGGTTGCCCCTGTCCCTCCTGATCGCTCGCGC
>USFL01000083.1 GCA_900553905.1 uncultured Eubacteriales bacterium
ACAATACGCACTTTTCAACGTTCCGGCCGGAAAAGCCTGCTTATTACCGGCGCTAAGGGCGCGGGCAAGAGCACGCTGCTGGAGGAGCTCATCGACGGCGCGTCTGTGCCCGGCGTGGTCAGCGAGGTGGAACGCGGCGCGGACGGGCTTCCGGCGCGGGTCTGGCTGCGGGAGCGCGGGGGTGGGCGGCGCTGCCTGATCGGCGTGCGCGATACGGGTGCGATGCGGCCGTGCAAGGAGGTGTTCGACGCCGGGGGCGTCGCACTGCTGCAAGCGGTCAGGCATGCGCCGGGCGCGTGGGCCGCAGTGGACGAGATCGGTTTTCTGGAGGCATGCAGCCCGCCGTATCTGGATGAACTGCGCCTGCTGTTTGAGCAGAAGCGCGTTTTGGCGGCGGTCCGCAAGGACAGCACGCCTTTTTTGCAGGAGCTTTTTGCGCGAAGCGACTGCTTTGTGCTGGACCTTGACGGGGTGGAGGAGGAAGCATGAACGTCGGCTGCGTCGTTATGGCCGCCGGGCGCGGGCAGCGCTTCGGGGGCAACAAGCTGCTTGCGCCGCTGGCTGGCGCGCCGCTGCTCTCCTATGCGCTGGGCGCGCTTCCGCGCGGGCGGCTCACGCGGATTGTGGCCGTCGTCAGCGATGGAGAGGTGGAGGCCCTGTGCGGGGCGTGCGGCGTTAGGACCGTGCGCTATCCCGGCGGGCCGCAGAGCGATACCGTCCGCCTGGGCATCCGCCAGATGGCGGACCTGGACGGATGTCTTTTTGTTCAGGGAGATCAACCCCTCCTTACCGCCGGGAGCATCGAACGGCTGCTGGACAGCTTTGCCGCCGCGCCCGGAGCGGTGCACCGTCTGTCCTATGACGGCGTGCCGGGCAGCCCGGTCGTTTTTCCCAAGGGGCTCTTTCCGGCACTTGCCGCGCTCACCGGCGAGCGTGGCGGCATGGCGGCGGCGCGCGAAGCGGGTGCGATCGTCAGGCTGACGCAGGCATTTTCGCCATGGGAAATGATGGATGCGGACACGGAAAAAGCGTTATCCGAAATTGAAAAAATCATGGCCTCCTCAAAACCGTAAAGCGTTGTGGCAAAACCGGTTGCGGATGAGACAGGCGTGATTTTTTTATGTGAAAAGTTATGAAAAGCCCACACCTGTTATCCATCCAAATTGTACAAATGATAGAAAATTTCTCACACGCTTGCAAGGGCTGCTGACGGGTGCTATACTACAACTGCAAGTAAGGATATGGAAACGATTGACCGCAATATTGTCTGATTTTTAACAGCCAACTGTAACGAAGTGCTTCGCGCACGGGTTGGGCCGACAGGACGGAAGTCCTCGCGGACTTCCAAGTTACAAGGAGGCTGTTTTTTCGTATAACATTTGACGCCCCGAGAGGGAATCTTGGTAGCAGGCGGCTGTAACGGAGTGCTTCGCGCAAGGGCTGCAAGATCGCAAACCGATGGTCTTGTTCCCGACTTCGCTACAGCCGCTTACGCGTCTGGCACGGCAGCGGGAGCATTCCGACATAAGCATACCATCACACACGACGGAGCGAAAAGGAGAATGCACATGTATCTGCTGGGAAACGGACGCCTTGTCACCCGTGACGTACACTGCCCCTTCCTGGAAAATGGCTGCGTTGCCATTGAGGGCAACCTGATTGCCGAAGTGGGCGGCACGCAGGCGCTGCGCGCCAAATACCCCGACGCGCCCTTCATGGACGCGAGGGGCGGCGTGATCATGCCGGGCTTCATCAACGCGCACAACCATATCTACTCCGCCTTCGCGCGCGGCCTGACCATCCGCGGCAACAACCCCACCAACTTCCTGGAGGTACTGGACCAGCAGTGGTGGACCATCGACCGCCATCTTCTGCTGAAGGATTCAAAAGCCAGCGCCGACGCGACCTACCTGGACTGCATCGAAAACGGCGTGACGACCGTCTTTGACCATCACGCCAGCTACGGCGAAATCGCAGGAAGCCTGTTTGCGCTGGCCGAGAGCGCGAAGCAGTTCGGCGTGCGCACCAACCTGTGCTACGAGATCAGCGACCGCGACGGCGCGGAGAAGATGCGCGCTGCGGTCAAGGAAAACGTCGATTTCATCCGCTATGCGCAGCAGGATGATACCGATATGATCAAGGGCATGATGGGCATGCATGCGCCCTTCACCCTCTCCAACGAGACGCTGGAATACTGCGCCGCCGAGAAGCCCGAGGGCGCCGGCTACCACATCCACGTGGCCGAGGGCATTGACGATCTCTACGACAGCCTGACCAAGTACAACAAGCGCCTGATGTTCCGCCTGCACGATATGGGCATTCTGGGCGAAAAGACCATCTGCGGCCATTGCATCTACATCAATGAGGCCGAGATAGATCTGCTGAGGAGCACGGACACGATGGTCGTCCACAACCCCGAAAGCAACATGGGCAATGCCGTGGGCTGCCCGCCGGTGCTCAAGATGTTCGAAAAGGGCATTCTCATCGGTCTGGGTACCGACGGCTATACCAACGACATGCTGGAGAGCTACAAGGTCGCCAACATTCTGCACAAGCACAACGCCTGCAAGCCCAACGTGGCCTGGGGCGAGATTCCCGCCATGCTTTTTGATCACAACCGCCATATGGCCGCCCGCTTCTTTGAAAAGCCCGTGGGCGTGCTTGCTGCGGGAGCCTATGCCGACGTGATCGTGCTGGACTATGTGCCGCTGACCCCTATGACGGCGCAGAACGTGAACAGCCATCTCCTCTTTGGCTGCAACGGCCACAACGTCGTCACCACCATCATCAACGGCGTGGTCAGGATGAAGGACCGCGAGCTTGTGGACATCGACAAGGAGGCCGTGCTCGCGCACTGCCGCGAGGAGGCCGCCGATCTGTGGCAGCGCATCAACGCGGGCCGCTGAAACCGGAAACCATGCGGCCGGCGGGGACCTGGGAACCCTCCCCGCCGGCGCGCGTTCGCATCCAATCTAAACACAAAAGCACAGGAGGGGTTTTTATGAGCGACATCATGCGTCCCATTCCCTTTGCCGGGCTGATGAACTGGGTGCTGGAGGAATACCGCACGCAGGGCACCATTTTCGGCGTGAGCGATCTCTACCGCCACAAGAGCGGCAAGACGCTCCCCATCTTCACCGAGCGGGTGGAAACGCCGTTTGGCCCGGCCGCCGGCCCGCATACGCAGCTTGCGCAGAACCTGATCGCGGCCTATGTGGGCGGCAGCCGCTTCTTTGAGGTCAAGACCGTGCAGATCATCGACGGCGAGGACCTGCCCGTCTCCAAGCCCTGCATCCGGGCCGAGGACGAGTGCTATAACGTGGAATGGAGCACGGAGCTGCGCGTGCCGCAGGCGTATGAGGAATACGTCAAGGCATGGTTCGCCATCAAACTCCTTTCCAAGTCCATGGGCTTTGGTTCGCCCGACGGCTTTGTGTTCAATATGAGCGTGGGTTACGACCTAGCGGGCATCCAGAGCGAAAAGGTGGACCGCTACATCGAGGGCATGAAGGACGCCTCCGGGAGCGCCGTGTGGGCCGAGTGCCGCGCCTGGGCCCGGGAGAACCTCAGCCTCCTGCCCGGCATCGACGAAGCATACATCGACGGCATCAATCCGCACATCTGCACCTCGATCACCCTGTCCACCCTGCACGGCTGCCCGCCGGACGAGATCGAGCGGATCGCCACCTACCTCATCACCGTCAAGAAGCTCAACACCTACATCAAATGCAACCCGACCCTGCTGGGCTACGAGTTCGCGCGCAGCACGCTGGACAGCATGGGCTACGACTACATCGTCTTTGACGATCATCACTTCAAGGCCGACCTCCAGTTCTCCGACGCGATCCCGATGTTCCGCCGCCTGATGGCGCTGTGCGGGGAAAACGGCGTGGAGTTCGGCGTGAAGCTGACAAACACCTTCCCCGTTACCATCGCGGCGGGCGAGCTGCCGGGCGAGGAGATGTACATGAGCGGCAAGAGCCTCTATCCGCTGTCCATCTCGCTGGCCGAGCGGGTGGAGAAGGCGTTTGACGGAAAGCTCCGCGTGTCCTATTCCGGCGGCGCGGACCAGTACAACATCGCCGACATCTTCGCCTGTGGCGTGTGGCCCATCACCATGGCGACCACGCTCCTCAAGCCCGGCGGATACAACCGCCTCCGGCCCATCGCCGACATCCTCGGCGCCATGCCGTACCGGCCCTTTGAGGGCGTGGACGTGGAGGCATTGAGCGCCCTGGCCGCCAGGGCCCGCACGGACGTGCATCACCTCAAGCCCGTCAAGCCCCTGCCCAGCCGCAAGATGAAAAAGGACGTGCCCCTCATCGACTGCTTCACCGCACCGTGCGCCGAGCAGTGCCCCATCCATCAGGACATCCCCGAATATCTGCGCCTGGTCGGCGAGGGCCGCTATGCGGAAGCCCTGGGCGTCATTCTGGAGAAAAACCCGCTGCCCTTCATCACCGGCACCATTTGCAGCCATACCTGCATGTCCAAGTGCACGCGCAACTTCTATGAGGAATCGGTGCACATCCGCGCCGCGAAGCTCGCTGCCGCCGAGGGCGGCTTTGAGACCTGCGCGGGGGCGCTCAAGCCCGGCTCGCCCTGCGGCGCCAACGTGGCCGTGATCGGCGGCGGCCCCGCGGGCATGGCGGCGGCGCATTTCCTTTCGCGCGGCGGGGCGAAGGTCACGCTCTTTGAAAAGCGGGGCTCCCTGGGCGGCATCGTCCGGCACGTCATCCCGGCCTTCCGCATCAGCGATGAGGCCATCGACAAGGACGCCTCCATGCTGGAGAAGCTGGGCGTGGAGGTCCGGCTGAACACGGAGGTGGCGGACGCCCGCGCGCTGCTTGAGGAGGGCTACACCCACGTCGTCATCGCCAACGGCGCGTGGGAGCACGGCGCGCTTCATCTGGAGGGCGGCGAGGCGCTCAACGTGATCGAATTCCTGGAGAAGCAGAAAAATGCGCCCGAAACCCTTTCACTGGGCAAAAACGTGGTCGTCATCGGCGGCGGCAACACCGCCATGGACGCTGCGCGCGCCGCCCGGCGGGCGGAGGGCGTGGAGCATGTGCGTCTGGTCTACCGGCGCAACCGCCGCTATATGCCCGCCGACGCGGAGGAGCTGGAGCTGGCCATGGCCGACGGCGTCGAATTCTGCGAGCTGATGGCGCCCAAGGCGCTTAACGGCGGCGTGCTGACCTGCGAGGTGATGGAGCTGGGCGCGCCCGACGCCTCCGGCCGCCGCAGCCCGCAGCCCACGGGCCGCATGCAGGACGTACCCGCCGACACCGTCATCGCCGCCATCGGCGAGAAGGCGGACACAGCCTATTTCCGCAAATGCGGCGTCGCTCTGGATGAGCGCGGCCGCGCCGTGACGGACGGCGCGTGCAAATCCAACGGACTCTATGTGCTTGGCGATGCGCGCCGTGGCCCCGCCACCGTGGTAGAGGCCATCGCGGACGCCGCCGCCGCCGCGCGCGACATTCTGGGCGCGCCGGAGGCCGGACGCACTGCGCTAAGGCTCGCGCCCGCGGCCCTCAAGGTCCGCCGCTCCGCGCTCAAGGGCGCTGGAATCCCCAGCGAGGAGGCCGCTCGCTGCCTCGGCTGCGAAACCGTGTGCGAAAACTGCGTGGACGTATGTCCCAACCGCGCCAACATCGCCGTCAAGGTGCCGGGGTTTGAGAAGGAGCAGGTGGTGCACGTGGACAAGATGTGCAACGAGTGCGGCAACTGCGCCGTGTTCTGCCCCTACATCAGCGCCCCCTACAAGGACAAGTTCACCCTCTTTGGCTCGGCCGGGGACATGGCCGATTCCGCCAACGCGGGCTTCTGCGTGCTGGACGCCGGCGCGCAGCGCGTGAAGGTGCGCCTGGGCGGCGAGGAATACGAAACGGAGCTTGCCTCCGACACCCGCACCGACGCCTCCATCCGGGCGCTGATGCAGGCGGTCATCCGCGACTACGCCTACTGCCTCTGAGCGCGGGAGGTGAGCGCCATGACCATCATCCAACACGGAACGCTCGTCCTGCCGGACGGCCTTATGCAGGGCGACATCGCGTTTGAAAACGGCGTAATCACCCGCATCGCGCCCGCCATTGAGGCGGGCGCGGGCGACGCGGTGTGCGAGGCGGCGGGTTGCCTGGTCTTTCCCGGCTTCATCGACGCTCATACGCACCTGGACATGGACAGCGGCACGACCGTCACCGCCGACGACTTCGCCAGCGGCTCCCGCGCGGCGGCGTGCGGCGGCACAACCACGCTGGTGGACTTCGCCACGCAGGAGCGGGGCGGCACGCTGACGGACGCGCTGGACGCCTGGCACCGCAAGGCCGAGGGAAAATGCGCGTGCAACTACGCCTTCCACATGGCCGTGACCGACTGGAACGAGCAGACGCGCGCCGAGCTCCCACAGATGTTCGAGCGGGGCGTCACGTCCTTCAAGGCCTACTACGCCTATGACAACCTGCGCCTGAGCGATGCCGCAGCCTACCAGGTGATCCAGGCGGTGGGCCGAGAAGGGGGCGTGCTGGGCTGCCACTGTGAAAACGGCGACCTGGTCAACGCGGGCATCCGGGCGCAGAAGGCCGCCGGACGCCTGGGCCCCTCCGCCCATCCCCGGTCCCGCCCCCCGGCGGTGGAGGCCGAGGCGGTGGGCCGCTGGCTGGCCATCGGGGAGATGGCGGGCTGTCCGGTGAATA
>USFL01000084.1 GCA_900553905.1 uncultured Eubacteriales bacterium
ACCTCCACGCCGTCCATGTCGGGCAGGCCCAGGTCCAAAAGAATGATATCGGGATTGTGAGAGGACGCCTCCATGAGCGCCGCTTCGCCCGTGGCGGCCTCCAGATGGCGGTAGCCGTGCGCCTTGAGCGTGGTGGCGATCAAAGTGCGCACGGGCCGGTCGTCCTCCACGGCCAGAATAAGCGGCTTATTCATGCCATTGCACCTCCTCGGCGGGCAAAGTAAAGCGGAATACCGCGCCATGCGGCTGGTTCTGGGAGAGGGAAATTATGCCCCCATGCGCGGTGATGATGGACCGGCACAGCGCCAGACCCAGTCCCAGGCTGCGCCGGCTGTCGGCGGCGCGGTTGGAGCCGCTGAAGAACATATCAAACACCCTCTCCCCCACCTCCGGAGGCACGCCAGGCCCATCGTCGGCGATGGTCACGGCCACCTTATCGTCCTCGCGCGCAGCCGTGATGTCGATATGCGAGCCGGACGGGGTGTATTTGAGCGCGTTGTCCACGATATTCACCACTACCTGCACGATCAGCCGCGCATCGGCACGAGCCATGAGCCACTCGTCCTTGCAGATGAAGGTGATGACATGGTCCGTCCGGCCGCGGCCCACATGGTTGAGCGCCTCAGTCACGATTTCCTCCACCAGCTCGGCCGAGGGACGGAGGGCCATGCGCCCATCCTCGATCCGGGTGACGGAGAGCAGGTTTTCCACCACGTTGATCAGCCAGAGGGAATCGTCATAGATATCGGAATAAAGCTGCCGGCGCGTGTCCTCGTCAAAATCCGCGCCGTTGGAAAGCAGATTGCTGGCGTTGCCGGATATGGCGGTAAGCGGCGTGCGCAGATCATGAGAGATCGCGCGCAGCATGTTGGCGCGCAGCTGCTCGTTTTTGGCCAACACGGCGGCGCGTTCCTTCTCCGCGGCATTTTGCAGGTTCTCCAGCGCCAGGGCGCATTCGCCCAAAATGGACAGGAGGATGCTGTGCTCAAAGGGGTCCAGCGGCGCGCCCCGCGCCGCCACGCCCACCGCGCCGTATACCCGTTCGCCCACGCGGATGGCCAGATACAGGCATTGGGCCTGGGAGAGCGTATCGGTGGTAGCGCCGGCGTGTTCGTTGTTTCTCATGGCCCATACAGCCACGGCGCGTTCGTCCTCGGTCAGAAGGTCGGCGATGGGCTCCTGCGCGGCGGGAAACACCTGCGGCTCGCCATCCGGCGCGGGATAGATGACCACGTCGCGCCCCAAGAGCTTGACCAGCTGCCCAGCCGTGGCAGCCACCACGGCCTGCCGGTCTCCCGCGCGGGCCAGCAGCTGATCGGTGTCAAAGAGCACCTTGGTGCGGTAAGTGGTCTGCGCCGACTCGCGCGCATGGCTTTTGAGCCTCGCTGCCAGGTTGCCCGAAAGGCAGGCCGTGAGGAACATGATCAGAAACGTAACGGGGTATTCCTTGCCATAGGCCGCCAAGGTAAAGCGCGGCGCGATAAAGAGCAGGTTAAACGCCACCACGCTGACCGCCGCGGCAGCCATGCTGTACGCTATATGCGAGGTGACGACCGAGGTGACCAGCACGGCCAGCAGATAGGCCATGATGATGGTCGCCTCGCCAAAGCCCAGGCGGTCGAAGGCAAAGCCCAGCAACGTGGCCCCCAGCAGCGCCAGCAGGCATTTGAGCGCGTCGGCCGCCGTGAAGGAAAAGCGCTTTTCCGGAGCGCCATGCGGCGTGTAGCGCGCCTGCGCCGCCCCGTCGGGAATGATGTGAATGTCCAGTGAAGGCGCGTAGGCGATGAGCCTGTCGGTGAGCGAAAGGCGGCCCGGAATGCGCCTGCGTCCCGCTGCGCTGCGCCCCAGCACAATGCGCGACACGCCTGACAGCCGCGCAAATTCCGCGATCTGATAGGCCACGTCGTCGCCGTAGACGGTTTCCAGATTGGCCCCCAGATGCCGCGCCAGGCGCATGTTGCGTCTGAGGCGCTCCTGGTCCTGGGCGGAGAGCTTTTCCGCGTGCGGCGTGCGCACGTACAGCGCCGTAAAATCGCCATGGAACGCCCCGGCCATGCGCGCCGCCGTACGAATGATGCGCGCGTTGGACGGCGCGGAGGACAGGCACGCCAGGATATGCTCCTCCGCCAGGCCTGCGCCCGGACCCAGGGGTCTGGGTTCGGCCCGGTCCAGCCGGTCGGCACAGCGGCGCAGCGCCATTTCTCGCAGGGCGGTAAGCTGCCCGATGGCAAGGCCCGCATTTCCCAGCCGGCGGATCAGCTCGGCCGGCTCCACATCCAGAAACACCACCTCGTCCGCTCCGTCGAACACCGAATCGGGAATCCGCTCCCGCACGGCTTCGCCGGTCACGGCGGCCACCGCGTCGCTCAGGCTTTCGATGTGCTGCACGTTGACCGTGGCATACACATCCATGCCCGCTTTAAGCAGCTCGGCCACATCCTGGCTGCGGCGGCTGTGCCGGCTGCCCGCCGCGTTTCGATGCGCCAGGTCGTCCACCAACACCAGCTCCGGCGCGCGCGCCAGCGCCGCGTCCAGGTCCATTTCTCCGCCCTTTGCCAGCGCGGACCCCGCCAGGCGCTCCAGCGCGACCAGCAGGCGCGCCGTGCAGGCGTGCCCGTGCGGGTCCACCACGCCGGCCGCCACGTCCGTACCCCGCCCTTTCTGCTGCAGCGCATCCCGCAGCATGGCGCAGGTTTTGCCCGCGCCGGGCGCGTAACTCACAAACAGCTTGAGCCTGCCCCGCCTCTCTTCGGCGGTCCGCCCGGCGTCCGTCATGCGCCCTCACCTCCCGACGCACCATTATACCATCATTCGTCCATGGTACGCCAGCCTCGCAGGTCACACGGCGCGTCAGGAACGCATCCACCCGGCCCATCAGCCAATAGCCCAGTCCCAAAAGCAACGCCAGAAATCCGATCAACAGCACATTCGACATGTTCAGCCCTCCCTTTTGGGATACGGCTCCTCACAGGTGGAAGCAGCGCTGGATGGCCTGGTTGCTGCCCAGCACCAGCACCGTTTCATCATGCAGGAGCATCGTATCCGAGGTCACGTTTGCATTGAGCTTTCCCTGCCGTTTCACGGCCAGCACATTCAGGCCAAATTTGCGTCTGACATCCAGGGCGCCCACGGTCTGGCCGGCCCAGGCGTCCGGCACCGCCACCTCGACGATCGCATGGTCCGCATTGAGCTCGATATAGTCGAAGATGTGGTCCGAACTGTAGCGGATGGCCGTCCAGGCCGCCAGCTGCTTTTCGGGGTAGACGATTTCATCCGCGCCGTTGCGCAGGAGAAACTTGGCGTGCACGTCGCGCGCCGCTCGCGCCACCACAAAGCGCGCGCCCAGATCCTTGAGGAGCGACGTGGTTTCCAGCGAGCTCTGAAAATCATCCCCAATGGCCACGATGCACACGTCGAAGTTGCGCACGCCCAGCGAGGACATGAACTCCTCATTCTTGCTGTCGCCGATCTGCGCGCTTGTCACGTAGGGCAAAACCGCCTCCACGCACTCCTCGCGCCAGTCCACGGCCATGACCTGGTGGCGAAGCTCATGCAGCTTGATGGCGACATGGCGGCCAAAACGGCCCAATCCGATCAACAAAATGGATTTCATACGTATCCTCTCCTTTTCAACCGACGGTAATTTTCTCGCGGGGCAGCTTGGAGGCGCAGGGGCGCTTGCCCGCCAGCGCCGCGAAGATCAGCGTCAGCCCGCCCACGCGGCCAAAGAACATCAGCGCGATGAGAATGGCGCGCGAGGGGCCGCCCAGCCCCGGGGTAATGCCCAGCGTAAGTCCCACCGTGCCGATGGCCGAAGCCGCCTCAAACAGGCAGTCCACCACCGGCAGGTCCTCCATGGCGCTGATGGCCAGACCGCCCAGCAGGAACAGCGATAGATATAACAGCAAAATCGCCGCCGCGCTTCGCAGGGCCTCGCCCTCGATGCGCCGGCCGAAGCAGCGCGGTTCCTCGCGCCGGGAAAACACCGCCGCCGCAGAAAACAGAAGCACTGCCAGCGTGGTGGTTTTCATGCCGCCCGCCGTGGAGCCCGGCGAACCGCCGATGAGCATAAGCATGACCAGCACCATTTGCCCCACCTCGCTCAAGGCGGTCAGGTCGATGGTGTTGAAACCCGCCGTGCGCGGGGTGATGGCCTGGAACAGCGCGCTTAGCGCCCGCTCGCCCACGGGAAGGCTGTCGGAGAGCTCGAAGGCATAAAAGTAGGCCGCGGGCAACAGGATCAGGCAGAAGGTGACGCAGAGGATCACCTTGCTTTGCAACCGGTAGGCGCGCAGATGCAGGCCGTTGGTGCGGACGTCCTCCCAGGTGAGGAAACCGATGCCGCCCACCACGATCAGCCCCGCGATGGTCAGGCTGACCACCGGATCGCCCGCATAAGCCACAAGGGACGAATAGGGCGCGCGTATGCCCATCAGGTCAAACCCCGCGTTGCAAAACGCCGAAATGGAATGGAACACTGAATACCACACACCCTGCCCCACGCCGAATTCCGGCACGAACACGATGGCCAGCATCGCCGCGCCCACCAGCTCGATCAGCAGGCTTCCGCGCACGATAAAGCCGGTCAGCCGCACCACGCCGCCCACATGATGGGCCGAGATGGCCTCCTGCATGGTGCTGCGCTGCATCAGGCTGATCTTTTTGCCCGAAATCATGGCGATGGCCACGGCCACCGTAACCACGCCCATGCCGCCGATCTGAATCAAAATCAGAATGACCGCCTGCCCGAATTCCGACCAGTACAACGCGGTATCATGCACCACAAGGCCGGTGACGCACACGGCGGAGGTGGCGGTGAACAGCGCGTCGGCAAAGCTCGCACTGCCCGGCCCGCGGCTGGCAAAGGGTAGCGTAAGGAGCGCAGCGCCCAGCAAAATCACCGTGGCAAACCCGGCGATGATGATCTGCGCAGAGGAGAAATGGACGCGTTCCAAGGGCTTCGTCATAACAATCCCAACCTCTTTAGAACAGGAGAGTACAGTTTGATTATGACATACCGCGCATAAAGACAGCATGAAAACTGCGGAGCCGGTATAAAGATGAGATTAAGGTTTCGACAAAAGGCGCAAAAAAGACGCCCCGCAGGGAGAAGCCTTCTCCCCGCAGGGCGTCTTTTGCGTCTAGGCCTCGCCGGCCTGTGCGTTAAGATAGCGCAGGTATTGCGACAAATAGATCTTGTGCGCCACCGCAAACCCGGCCGAGCGCACCAGGCGCGTCTCCCGCGCATGCGTGCGGCTGGAATCGGGCCGAAGCGGCGCGCCGTTAAAGACATGGGCCAGAATGCTTTCCAGCTCCGTGCAGAAATAGTCGTAGGCCACGGCCACATCGAACGCCGTGCCCCGCTGTACCTGGATGAGCTGCTGGATATCCCCGATGGCGATGACCTGCTTGGTCAGGCACACAAAGATCAGGTAGGCCGCATGTTCCCGTCCATAGCGCTTGCCCTCCGGCCGGGGGATGACGCCTTGGCGCGCGTAGTTGCCGATCATCGTGGCGGTGATCCACTTTTCTCCATCCGCGCCCATCAGCGGCGCCAGCGTCTTTTCCACCAGTGCGATCAGCTGGTCGATATAGAGGCGAAAATCCGGCAGGTCCGCGTAGCGCGGTAGGCGGAAAGCCTCAATCTCCCTGCAAAGGGCGGATTCCTCAAACCGTTCCATGCGCTTCCCTCCCCGCTTCGATAATCCCATCATAGCATAAAAAGAACCCCTTGACAAGTATTCAAAACAATGATATAAAGTTTTTGAAACTGTATTTATCAGTTTTTTATACTGTTTTTAAAGGCTGGAGGAAATCCGCTATGGAATGGACCATCGTGACCGATTCGGGCTGCGACCTGCTTCCGGGCGATCTCGCCCCCAACGTGCGCCTGCGCCGGGTGCCGCTGAGCATCCTGCTGGGCGACCAGGAATGGGTGGACGGCCCTGACATGGACCGGGACCGCTTTCTGGCCGCCATGGAGGCGCACAAGGGCAAGAGCAGCTCGGCCTGCCCATCGCCCGAAACCTGGGCGCGCGCCTTTGCCGAGGGCGAGAACGTCATCGCTATCACCATCACGGGCGGGCTGTCGGGCAGCTACAATTCCGCCGTGCTGGGTCGCGACCTGGCATGGGAAAAGCAGCCCCATAAGCCCATCTACGTGCTGGATTCCCGGTCCGCCGGCGCGGAAATCGCGCTGCTGGTTTTCCGGGCGTGCGAGCTGATCGCGCAGGGGCTTCCCTTTGAGCAGGTGACGCAGCGGCTATGGCTGTACCACCAGCATACGCATCTGCTGTTTTTGCTGGAGCATGTGGACAACTTTGTGAAAAACGGGAGGCTCAACAAGCTGGTGGCTGCAACCATCGGCATGCTGGGCGTGCGCATTTTGGGCTGCGCCAGCGAGCACGGTACCCTCCAGCCGCTGATGAAGCCCCGGGGTGCGGCCCGCGGCCTTGATCTGCTGGTGCGCGAGCTGGAGCGGGCGGGCTACGCAGGCGGACAGCTGGCCATCACCCACGTTCAAAACGAGGAGGGCGCCGCCCGCCTGGCCAGTCTGATCCGTGAGATGTGGCCGGGCGCGCCCTGCCTGCTGCTGCCTGCCAGCGGCCTGTGCTCCTACTACGGCGAGAAGCACGGCCTGATCGTGGGCTTTGAGGACGGGC